>JADDQZ010000077.1:4463-10594 GCA_016781085.1 Actinomycetota bacterium | reverse complement strand
GTGGTCTTGGGCGAAGGCGTCGAGATCGGAGCGCACGTCGTGATCGGCGACGGTGTGGTCTTGGGCGCGGGAGTGAAACTCGGAGCGCACGTCGTGATCCACGCGGGAACGCGGATCGGTGACGGCTGCGAAATCCAAGATGCAGTGGTGCTCGGCAAGCCGCCAAAGCTCGCCCGGCACTCGGCCGCAGCGGGTGAGGCACCGCCTGGGCTGGTGCTGGCCGAAGGCGCAGTGGTCTGCTGCGGTGCGATCGTCTTCGCCGGCGCCAACATCGGCCCTCACTCGATTCTGGGCGATCAGTCATACATACGCGAGCGAGCGGTGATCGGCGCGTCCACACTGATCGGCCGCGGCAGTGCGATCGACCCGCACGTCCGCATCGGCGACCGCGTGAGCATCCAAACCGACGTCTACATCGCCGCCTACGCCGAAGTGCAAGATGACGTCTTCGTCGGCCCGGGCGTCAAGACGACCAACGACGACACCATGTCCCGCCACGACGCAAGCTACGAGTTGCGCGGATGCACGCTGCGGCGCGCCTGCCGGGTCGGTGGTGGCGTCACCCTCTGCCCGGGCGTCGAGGTTGGCGAAGAGTCATTCGTGGCCGCGGGAGCATTGGTGACGCGCAACGTCGCGGCGCGGGCGGTCGTCATGGGCGTGCCGGCGCGAGTCGTGCGCGAAGTCGAAGAGAAAGACCTGCTGGAGCGCTGGCGTTGAGGTTGCAAGCGACGTACGCGCTCGGCGCCGTGGCGGTCGCCGCGACTGGAACGGCCGTGATGCTGGAATACGCCCATGTCTGGCGCCGCGGGCACGCCCCGGCGCCCCGTCGCGGGGCGGTACTGAAGGGCGGGCGCATTGCGGCACTTGAGACGGTGTCCGTCGCGGTCGAGGGTTATCGCAGCGGGTCCACCCGCGAGAACGCGCTGTTGAACCTGCTGCTCTCGTTTTCCGGCACCTTCGCTGCCGCCCGAGCGACCACGCACGCCATCCGCAGATGGGGAACGATTGGTCCGCTCGGGCACATGCGTCTCGGCGAGCGCCACATCCACCATCTCGTTCCCGGCATCGTCATCGCGCTGCTCACCGGCACGGGAGCGATCGTGGCTCGCAACCAGCAAACCGATGTCTGGCTTGCGCTTCCGTTCGGTGCGGGCGCGGCGCTGACACTCGACGAAGCAGCCCTGCTGATCGAGCTTGAAGACGTCTACTGGAGCGAAGAAGGCGTCGTATCCGTGCAGATAACGCTGGCCGCCATAGCCGCGCTGGCGTGCCTCGTGCTCGCAGGGCGCGTCATGCAGCGCGGCGAGCGCAAGCTCTTGCCAGCGGGACCGGCCGCCCCGGTAGGCTCGCCGGATGAGTGATGAGCACCGCGGGCTGACGCCAGGAGACCCACTGCGTCCCGGCGACGGGAAGCGCCATCCGTCGGGTCTGCCCGCGTTCGGCGACGAGGGCCGCCATCCGTCCGGTCTGCCCGCGTCCGGCGACGAGAAGCGCGACCCGTCGGCGCCGCCGACATTTGGCGACACCACTGTTGAAGAACCGCAGCCGCACTCCTCTGCGTCTTCGGATTTCCGGGGCGCGCAGGGACCGGAGTCGTTCGCACCTCTGGGCGCGGAGCCAACCGCCAATTTCCGGACGTCTGAGAACTACGGGGGCGCGTACGCCGCGCCGTCGGGGCTGGTGTCGCAAGCCCCGCGCTATGTGCTGGCCGGCTGGGGGCGACGGGTAGGCGCGACGATCATCGACTTACTCGTCGTCGCCTTCATCGCCGGCCTGATCGGCATCCTCATGGGCGTACTCGGGATCGGCGTTGTGGCGGTTGACCCGTCCGCGGGAACGGGTGGCATGCTGGCCAGCGCTGCCGTCTCGGTAGTCGTCTTCTCGATCGCGGTGCTGCTATACGCGCCCTTGATGATGGCCAAGACCAACGGGCGCACGCTGGGCCGCATGGCTGCCGGGACCCGCGTCGTCCGGGCTTCTGGAGAGCCGATGACCCTTGGCGTAGCCATGCTGCGTGAAGTCGTCTTGAAAACCCTCGTCGTCGGTTTCGCCAGCAACGTCACGGGCGGTCTGGCGTATTTCGTCGATGTCCTGTGGCCGCTGTGGGACAAGGAGAACCGTGCGCTGCACGACTTCCCTGTCGACACTCGCACGATCATGCATTCAGACAGCGAGCGAACTTAGCCGCTACCCGCGTGGGCTTGCCGTATAGCGCGGGGTTTGGACGAGTACTCAGGGGGTCTAGACCGCGGCGCGCTGGGCCGGAGCGGTCTGCCGCCCAGCCTGCGTCCAGATGACCTGTTCGCGACCGGGGCCGACGCCGAGCAAGGTGACCGGCACGTTGACGAAGTCTGAGATGTAGGCCAGGTAGTCGCGCGCGGCCTGCGGAAGATCTTCCTCACTGCGGCACTCGCCCAGATCTTCGCTCCAGCCGGGAAGCTCCTCGTAGATGCCCGTGACCTGGTGCAGCACAGTCTGGTGGTAGGGGTACTCGTCGAAGCGAGCTTCCTCCGCACCGCGATATCCGACGCACACCTTGATCCTGTCGAGCCCCGTGAGCACGTCAAGCTTGGTGACGCACAGCGCGGTCAGCGTGTTGATCCGTGCGGCGTACCGGAGTGCCACCAAGTCGATCCAGCCGACTCGTCGCGGGCGCCCGGTGGTCGTGCCGTACTCTCCGCCCGCTTCGCGCAGGCGATCGGCGAACTCATCATGGATCTCGGTGGGAAAAGGACCGGCACCGACGCGCGTCGCGTAGGCCTTCGTGATGCCCCAGATCTCGTCGATGTCCTTGGGTCCGGCACCGGTGCCCGTGCAGGCCGCACTTGCCACCGGGTTGGACGAGGTGACGAATGGATACGTGCCGTGGTCGATGTCGAGCAGCGTCCCTTGGGCGCCCTCGAAGAGCACGTATCCGCCGGAGTCAAGCGTTTCCCACGTCAGCCTGGAGGTGTCGGCGATGTACTGCTCGAGGCGGTGGCCGTAAGTCAGATATGCCTCGGTCATCGCGCGGAGATCGAGATCCGGAGACTTCGCGAAAGGCCGCAGCGCCAACTCCTTGGGCGCCATCGCAGCAATGATCTTCTTCTTGAGGATCTTTTCGTCGAGCAAGTCCTGTACGCGGATGCCTAGCCGCGCGGCCTTGTCCTCGTAAGCCGGCCCGATACCACGGCGCGTGGTGCCGATCTCGAGTTTGCCCAGACGCGCTTCGCCGGCATGGTCGAGCATCAAGTGGTACGGCATGATCAGGTGGGCGTTGGCCGAGACGCGCAGGTTGGACAGGTCAATGCCGGCCGCCCTCAAGCCGTCGATCTCGTCCGTGAGGACCTTGGGATCGATCACCACGCCGTTTCCGATCGCGCACAGCGTGTCGGTGTGCAGGATCCCCGAGGGAATCAAGTGGAACTTCCACGTCACGCCCTCGCGGACGATCGTGTGCCCAGCGTTATTGCCGCCTTGAAAGCGGATGACAAGGTCCGCGGGCTCCGCAAGCAGGTCCGTGACCTTGCCCTTGCCTTCATCGCCCCACTGGGCACCGACGATCACTATTCCTGGCATCGAACCCGTAAGTCTATGCTGTGCCGCGCTTCGGGCGCCGTGGCGCACGCCCATAGACGAGTGGCTCGTCGTCATCGTCGTCAGCCAGGGGATCGGCGAACGGCTCCCATCGCGGTCGAACTTCCGTTGACCTAGCGTCGTCATCACCGGCTTTTGCCGCGGACGCGGGCCACCCCGGCTCGACACCTGATCGCGAGGAGGCCTCCGGCATCCGGATGTCGGCTTCCATCCGCCGGTCTTCGCCGTAAAGCGCCAGCGGATCGCCGCAGATCTCGTAAAGCCGCGAGACCGTCCGGTCGCCGATCTGGGCCCGCAGCGCGGTGTCGTCGAGGTTTGTGGTCAAGACGATCGCACGGTCTTCCTCGTAACGCGTGTTGACGATGGTGTAGAGCTGTTCGAGCACCCACGGGGAGCTCTGCTCGGCGCCGACGTCGTCGATGTGGAGCAGCTCGACGGCGCAAAGCCGGTCGATCAGGCCGTTGAGAGACAGCTCAGAGTCGTCGTCGTAGGTTTCTCGCAACATGGCGAGCAGCCGGGGCAGCGAGTAGATCGCCACCGTGCGGTCGGCTTGGATCGCCGCCTTGGAGATCAGCATGGCCAGCGTCGTCTTGCCGGTTCCCACGTCGCCGCGAAACCACACGCCACGGCCTTCGTCGAGCCGCTCGCCGATCGAGTTGACGTACCGCCGCACCGCGCGCACCACCGGCGGGTTGGAGCGCTCGATCGAGGGCAGCGGCTCACGGTCAAAGGAGACTTCGCGGTAGCGGCGCGGGATGCGCCCGGCCACCGCGGCGGCCTTGCGTCGCGCGAGACGGGCGGGGCGGCATGAGCAGGGCCGCGCGATCCGGCGGGTCTCGTCGAGGACGAAGCCGGACCCGTCGCAGCGCCTGTCGGGACACACGGCGGTCATCGGCGCTCGCGAGAGCCGCCGACAAGAGCGGTTGGCTTACGCTCAGACGGCGCCATAGCGATCCTCGCTGACGTACGACATGAAGCGCGGATACTCCTTTTGGAAGGTCAGCTCAACCGTGCCCAAGCCACCGTTTCGGTGCTTGGAGATGATCACGTCCGCGATGCCCTCGCGCTCGCTTTCCTCGTCGTAGTACTCGTCGCGGTAGATGAACATCACAAGGTCGGCGTCCTGCTCGATCGCGCCGCTTTCGCGCAAGTCCGAAAGCACCGGCCGCTTGTCGTGGCGTTGCTCGACGCTGCGGTTGAGCTGCGACAAGGCGATCACCGGCACCTCGAGCTCGCGAGCAAGAGTCTTGAGACCGCGAGAGATCTGCCCGATCTGCTCGACCCGATTCTCCGGGCCGGTGCTACCGCCGGCGCGCATCAGCTGCAAGTAGTCGATCAGGATGAGGCCCAGGCCGTCGGGGTGCTGCTGAGCCAGCCGGCGGGCTTTGGCACGTACGTCGAGTACGGACAAGTCCGAAGAGTCATCGATGTAGAGCGGGGAACCGGCCAGCCGGCTGGATGCCTCGAGGATCTTTGGCCAACGCGTTCCCGGCACGCGGCCCTTGCGCAGGTCGTCGCCCTTGATCGACGCCTGGGAAGCGATGAAGCGCTGCGCGAGCTCAGATTCGGACATCTCCAGCGAGAACAAGGCCACCGCTTTGCCTACCTGCAACGCCGCGTTTTCGGCGAAGTTCGCCATCAGGGCGCTCTTGCCCATGGACGGGCGCGCAGCGAGGATGATCAGGTTGCCTGGCTGAAATCCGCCGGTGATCGTGTCGAGGTCTTCGAAACCCGACGCGGTGCCGGTGATCGCTTTGCCGTCGCGCGAGAGTTCGTGGAGCTTGTCGAGCTCGGCTTCGAGCAGCTTGTCGATTGCGCGGAAGTCCTTGCGCGAATCCTCGTGCGCGACTTCGAGGATGCTGCGCTCTGCGATATCGACGAGCTCACGCGGGGGCGCCTCGTGACCGTGCACACGTTGCTGGATGTCGTACGTGGCATTGAGCAGCCGCCGCAGCATCGCGTTTTCCTTGACGATGCGCGCGTACTGCCTGAGGTGGCTGATCGCCGGCACCGAGCCGGTGAGGACGTCAATGGCGGAGCGGCCACCGAGCGCTTCGAGCTCGCCTGCCTGCTTCAGGTGTTCGGTGACCGTCAGCGCATCGACAGGCTCGCCGTCGGAGTGCAGGTCGAGCATCGCCTGATAGATCCGGCCGTGAGCTTCGCGATAGAAGTCCTCGGGCTGGAGACGCTCGTCGATGATGAGCATCGGAAGCAGCGAATCGGACAGCAGCACGCCGCCGAGCACAGACTGCTCGGCTTCGAGGTTGTGCGGAGCAGTCAGCGGAGCTGACGAGATGTGCCCGTTGCCGTTGCCGTTTCCGTTTCCGTTTCCGTTTCCGTTTCCTCGGGTGCGCTCATGGACGGCCATCGGCTGGCGAGTCTAGGTGTCGGGTCGGCCGCTCTGAGAGGCGCAACCTGCATAGAGCGAGGAACGGTGACTAAGACGACGCAAAGTTGTGGCCCATCCCTGCGCCACTTGTGACCTCAGAGCAGCACCAAGCGACCTCGCGACCGATCCGGCTGGTCGCAGATGTAAGGGACACGCCGACGCTGCG
>JADDQZ010000077.1:0-4306 GCA_016781085.1 Actinomycetota bacterium | reverse complement strand
GGCGCGGCCGATGAGAGGCCGGCGCCTGTCTCATCGCACCAACAAAAACGGCGCGCCCTGAGGACGCGCCGCGAACCCGCCGTGCAAGCGCGAGGCGTAGACCTCGCGCTTGGGCTACTTCTGCTCGACCACCATGGTCTTGACCGTGGCGACGACGCCGTCGGCCAATTCCACTTCGACCAAGCGGGTACCGACAGTCTTGATCGGCTCGTCCAAGCGGACCTTGCGCTTATCGACGCGTACGCCGCGGGCGTCACGAATAGCGTCCGCGAGGTCTTGAGCGGTGACGGAGCCGAAAAGACGGCCGTCCTCGCCCGCCTGATGCGTGAGCGTCAGGACGGTCTTGTTGAGCAGCGCAGCGGTTTCCTGCGCGCGCTCAGCGGCTTCGCTGACTGCGCGATCGGCTGCCGCTTGGCGCTGCTTGGCTGCCTCGATGGACCCCTTGGTGGCCGGCTGGGCGAGCTTGCGGGGAACGAGGAAGTTCCGCAGGTAGCCCTTGGAGACGTCGACGACGGTCCCAGCCTCACCGAGCTGCTCTACGTCTTTGAGCAGGATGGCTTGAGGCATGGGCTAGTGCTGGTCGCCGGCGTAAGGCAGCAACGCAATCTCGCGTGCGCGCTTGACCGCTTTGGCGATCTGGTTCTGATGACGCCGGCAGGCGCCCGTGATGCGCCGTGAGCGAATCTTGCCTCGGTCAGAGATGAACCGACGGAGCGTGCCGATGTCCTTGTAGTCGACGTGCTCGACCTTGTCGCGGCAGAACCCGCAGGGCTTGCGACGACCTGAACCGGGTCCACCCCTCTTCTCACGCCGGCGCGTCGGCCGGCTGCGCTGCTTTGCCACGTGCAAAAACCTCTCGTCGCTGCGTCACGGACCGCGTGCTTGCAGGCACGCCAAGTCCGACATTGTGACACGTCGGCCTCAACCTCAGTGCCCGACGTCCTTGGGCGCATCTGCTTGGCGCCAGGAGCAAGCGGGTCAGCGCTTGCTCCTGGCGGTACGTCGTACTTCAGCGCTCTTTGAACGCGTTCAGTCGAGCGGCTCGCCGAAGGCGATGCCGTAGCCGTCCGGGTCTTGGACTCCGAACTCGCGGAAGCCATGAGGGGCGTCATGAACGCCGTAGTCGATCGTTGCACCACGTTCGTTGACCTCGGCGAAAAGACCCTCAACGTTGGCTACTTCGACGTAGACGTTCCACGTGCGCTCCTTGAAGCGCTGGTTCGGCACCAGTTCGTCACCGCCCTCGTGCATCGCGAAGAGGATCGTCGCTTCGCCGCGCGAAGCACTGCCGAAGTCTGGGGGATCACCAAAAGCCGCAACCTCAAAACCGAGCTTGTCACGGTAGTAATTCAACGTCGCCTCGACGTCGCGGATAAGCAGAACGGGGCGAGCGCCATGCATTACGGGCTGCATCGGCCTGACCCTATCCGGACGACGACGCAAACGGCGCGACGCCGCGCCCAAGACATAACTCCGCCCGGAGCGCCGGCTTCAAGCGGCGCTCCGAACCCTTCTGAGCCCTACTGCCGGCGCCACGGCCTCCCGGGTCGCCTCGGGAGGCCCGGACGCGACTGCCTGTTAGCGGCTCAGCGATCTAGAACGGGATGTCGTCGTCGGACGGAGCGCCGTTTCGCGACGACACGCCAGCGGGCTGGAAGTCACTCTCGTCGACGGGAACGTCGCTGCGCGGCGTGAACCCGCCGCCACCACCGCTGGAGCCCTCGTCACGCCCGCCGAGGAACTGCACCGTGTCGGCGATTACTTCCACCGTCTGGCGCTTGGACCCGTCCTGCGTCGTCCACTCGCGCCATTCCAAGCGCCCGTCGATCGCCACCGGGCGCCCCTTGCTCAGAAAACGAGCGCAGTTCTCGCCCTGCGCTCCCCACACCGTGATGTCGAAGAAGTTGGGACGGTCCTCCCATTCGCCCGTCGAGCCGTTCTTGCGCCTCGTGTTTGAAGCGATGCGCATCGAGCAGACCGACATGCCGCTCGACAATGAGCGCAACTCGGGATCACGAGTGAGATTGCCGGTCAAGATGACCCGGTTGATGTTGCTGGCAGCCACGGGGGCTCCTTTCACGACGCGCCGTCTGACCGGCGAAGACCGTTGATTTCGCTGCCCGCGAGTCTACGTCTGCGACCGGGCGTCACCCGCGGCGTTTCCCAGATTGGGCGCTTTTCTTTGCGAACATGACGCACCCTCGTGTGATCGAGCGCAGCAGACGGCTCGTATGCGGCCGAGCTCGCAAAGAAGATCAGCGACGGACTCAAGCGACCAGCGAGAGGACGATCCCGGCAATACCGTGTCAGTCAGAGATTGCGGTAGTACCGGACGTGCGGAAAGGGCTCGAAGCCGCGTTTCACATATAGGGCGCGCGCGCCCGGTCGTGGCCGGGGTCTCCCCTGTCCCGGAGCGACCAGGCTCGACATCAGCAGCGACCATGCGACGGATCGTCCCGGCATCGAACAGAGGCGCTACGCGAAGGCCGCGCGCAGAAGCAGGAGGTCGTGCTACGACGCAGTGCGCCGCACGTCCGTCCTCAGTCGTCGTCGTCAGCGGTACCGGCGCCAGTGCCGATGACCGCAGCGCTCAGATCCGGCGGGGCCGGAGTACCGCGGCGCAGCTTCATGATGCGGAAGCGCAGGACGCCGTCCGTGATCTTGAGCGCGTGGTTGAGCGAGTCAAGCAGCGGAGGCGTGGCGTGAAACTGGATCAGCCGGTAATCGGCATCGCCGCGCTTGCGCACGTCGAATGCCGTCTTTCGCATTCCCCAGTCGTGCCTACCGACCATCTCGGCGTGCTGCTGGATGACCGTCTCCACGTCGGAAACGATCTTTTCTCGGCGGGCTTCTTCGAGCTCGGGATCGAGCAGAAGCGTCAAATCGTAGGTAGCGGCTTCGACCGTCATGCGGCGGGCCATGCTAGCAGCGAGGGGGCGAATTACACCGCGCGCCTGCCTTTCAGACAGCGATGACTGTTTGGCAAAGGATCCGCTGGACCAACGTCGCGCGACTCGCGGCCGCCCTTGTGGCACTCGTTGTGGTCACCATGTGGCCACGGCTGGCTAGCCCTCCCCCGGAAGTCCCACCTGGTACGCCGGTTCCAGTCGCAGCCGACCCGGCGGCCGGTTCGTCTCCCGCCATCGCGCTTCACGAGGGGCCTGACACCCGGCCTGAGGACCCCGCACGTAGACGCGCGCCGTCACGATCGGAGCCGCGAGCCTCCCGCGAAAGCAAGCGCAAGCAACGTAGGAGCAACGACTCCCCTCGTCCGCACCGCAAAAGCAAGCGCCGCGGCACGGGCAAAAGCGGAGCCAGAGCCAAAGCCAAACCCCGAGCTGGAGACCAAGGCGTTGCAAGCCGCCAGCGCGTGGAGAAAGCCACTTCGCGTCCACATCACGGCGCGGCCCTATCCGAACGACAGACGCCGGCTCACCGCCATTCCGCCCGACAACCAATCGCCGCACCGCCGGCCCACCGCCATTCCGCCCGACAACCAATCGCCGCACCGCCGGCCCAAACCAGTCACTACTCACCGAGCCCAGCTACCCCGGCGGCGCCTCATGCGACGACAACACCCCCGCGAGCAGCACCCCCACCACCCCCGGCCACCTCTCGCCGCGCGGCTGACGAGTTCGGGTTCGAGCGCTGACGATCGGTCGGGGATCGCCGCAACCGGCCTAGACCGGGTGTGCCTGCGGCCCGGTCGTCTCACGCGCCTTCTGGCGGATGTCGGCGATCTGATCGTCGATCCAGTCGCCCGGGTCGCGCGCCGTGACGATCTCCTTGAGGCCCTCAATCCGGCGCCGCCGGTTTTCCATAGGCATTGTCAAAGCCGAGTAGATCGCATCGGCGAGCTCTTGGACGTCGAAAGGATTGACCGACAAGGCGAACTCGCCGAGCTCCTCGTGGGCGCCAGTGTTTTCCGACAGGATCGAGACGCCACAGCGCTCGTTGACCAGCGGCCCTTCCTTGGCCACCAGATTCATGCCGTCGAACATGGCGTTGACCATCATCACGTCGTAGTGCTTGTAAGAGGCGACCGCCTCGTCGAGGTCGTCTCGCAGCTTCAAGTTGATCGGCATCCAGTCCGGAGTGCCGTGGCGGTGGTTGACGACAGCGACCAGCGCCTCGATGCGATCCAGGTATTCGGCGTACTCGGGAACATCGGTGCGCGACGGCATCAGTTGAGCGGTGAACGTGATCCGCTCGGCGAATTCGGGGTGCTGATCGAGGAAGATGTCGAAAGCGGTGAAGCCGCGCAACACGTTCTTGGAGAGATCCGCGCGGTCGACGCGCAGGATCG
>JADDQZ010000047.1 GCA_016781085.1 Actinomycetota bacterium | reverse complement strand
CAAGAGCGAGGAAGTGGTCGTCGAATAGATCAGTGCCCGTGGCCGAGCGCGCTCGATCCCGGCTCGCGCCGCGGTCCGGGCGGCACGAGCCCAAGCCAGATCCGTGAGCGCCAGCGTGCGAACCTCCCGCGGTCTAGCCGCACGCACCATGGCCGCCGATACCCCGGAACGCCGCAAGGAGCCGAGCAACTCGTCGTCGGCGCGCCGCAATCCGGCCGTCGACCCCAGCGAGACCAGCAGGACGTCAGCGCTTGAGGGCACGACTGCATCCTGTCACCCGCTAGTGACGACGCGGCGCTGGACGTAGAGTCGCGCCATGAGCACTCCCGAGCTGGCCCCCATCGTCACCGGCGTCGATTTCATCTCCCTCCCGACACGCGATATCGCGCGCGCGGTCACCTTCTACGGCGACACACTGGGGTTGCAGCGCTCCGTATACCGCCCGGAGCGCCCCACTTCGCGGAGTTCGAAACCGGCACGGTGACTCTGAGCGTGCTCGACCCCGAGAAGATGGGCGTCGGCTCCTTCGAATCGAACGCCAGCGCTTTGGCCTTGCAAGTCGCCGACGTGGCCGCCGCCCGGGAACAACTCGAGCAGCGGGGCGTGGCTTTCATGGGAGACACCATCGACACCGGCGTCTGTCACATGGCGTTCTTCGCCGATCCCGACGGCAACGGTTTGATGCTCCACCATCGGTATGCGCCCCGCGTGACGGACGCCTGATCGGTCCAAGCGGATGACGACTGAGCGCTCCCATGCTGGGTGAAACCTGAGTCGATCTGGCCGATCTTCGGCGGCGCGGTGGGGGCGTCGCTGGGCGGCTCAGGCGTCCGCTAGCTCCAGGAGCTTGGTCACCGTGTTCCAGTTGCGCGTAGTCGGATTGACCTGCAGACGACGCTCGGTGAGCCACGGAGTCAGGGCGGAGGGAGCGATCCCGTCGGGGTGCAAGGTGTAGATCTCGCGGCCGCTCACCGCGATTTGCTCGGGTGCGACGTCGGTCGCCAGTAGCTGCCGCTGAACTTCCGGCGGAAGCGGCGCGGAGAGGAAGGTCACCTGGTGGCGCTTCGGATAGGTCACGAGGTCTGCGCAGGGATCTCGCTCGATCGCGTCAGCCAGCTCATCACGAGTCCGGGTGACCACGCGCACGTCCATGCCGAGGTGCTGGCCGATCGCTTCTTCGATGACCTTTCGCGCTTGCTCCGGTGTTGAATAAGACGCAAAAATAACGTTGCCGCTCTGCAGATGGTGCGCACTTTCGCGAGTTCCGTATGGCCGAGCGCGTCACGCAAATCGGCCATCGCGATCCGGCGACTACGCCCGAGGTTGATGCCGCGCAACAGCGCGATTTGCGTCGTCGGGGCCGGCACGCCTGTCATCTTCTCTGATCACCGATGACCGGGACGCTGATCAACGTCGCGACCGTGCTTGTCGGCACAGCCGTCGGCTCGACCGTCGGAGCGCGGTTGTCGCAAGGCATCCAGGACCGCGTCATGTCCGGGCTCGGGTTGATCACGCTGGTCATCGGCGTCGATCTCGCGCTGTCATGGAGCGGCCCCGGTACCACCAGCCACACCACGCTGTTCGTCCTTGGCGGGATTTTGATCGGCGGGATCGTCGGCGAGGCCATCGACATCGAGTCGAGGTTGGAGGGCTTCGGGGCGCTGCTTCAGCGACGGCTGTCGCCCAACCGCGAATCGCGGCTTTCGGAGGGCTTCGTGAATGCTTCGCTGCTCTTCTGCGTCGGCTCGATGACCGTGGTCGGTTCGATCCAGGACGGATTGACCGGTGACTACCAGGTGCTTGCGGCCAAAGCGGTGCTCGACGGCTTCGCGGCGGTGGCGTTGTCCGCGGCGCTTGGCTGGGGCGTCGGCCTATCGGCGATCTCGATCTTGTTGCTGCAAGGCACCGTCACGCTGGGCGCCGGCGTGTTCGATCAGTTTCTGCGCGGCGAGGCGCTCGCGGCCATGACGAGCGCCGGCGGCATCACGATCATCGGGATCGGCTTGAAGCTGCTCGGCGTCAAGGACGTGCGCGTGGGGAACTACCTTCCCGCCCTGATCATCGCCCCGGCGCTTGTCGGGCTGGCGAAGTTGGCCGGAATCACCTGACTGCGCTGCTCTTCGCGCCGCCATAGACGGCGCCCGGCGGCCGCTACCCCGGGTCGCGCTGCCCCTCGACAGTGAGGAAGCGCCCGCCGAAACCAGGTGTGCGCAGCAGCCGGATGGGCTGTAAGGGTGACGTCCGATCGACGTAGAACCGCACGCCGTCGCGTTCTTCGATCGCCGACACGGCGTCCTCTTGCCGGCGCCACGCAAGCGCGCAAATCATCGCGAAGCCCGCCGCCACGGCGGTGGCCTGAGGAAGAAAGAACGACACCGCGGCAGCGAGCAGCGTCGAGACCAACAACACCCACAAGCGGTTGAGCAGCGTCATCGCGGGGCGCAACTCAGGCAGCATCGTCTGCGACCTCGCCGAAGCGAGCAGGCGCGCGATCGGCGGCGATGCCTCCGCCTGTCGGCCCAAGACAAGCCCGATTGCGACCGACATCAACCACCATCCCGCGCCGGTGAACAGCGCGACGGCATCGAGCTCGCGCGACAGGCTGATCACCGTCAGGACTCCCAGCAGCGTCGCCGACGCCGAGCTCAGCAGCACCGTCGCGCGCAGGAAGTCGCCGAAGCGCACCTACGTCAGCAGATGCGTCAGGAGCTCGCGCACGCCGATCGTGCCGTCGACCATGGCGTCCGCTTCAGCTTCGAGGTCCGACGGCTGCTCGCCCGAACGCACGCCGATCCGCACCGCGATGTCCAGTTCGCCTCCCTCGACAAGCTGCGTCAGCCCGCGGAAGGCGTCGAGATCCGTGGTGTCGTCGCCGGCATACATGGCGGCCTTCATTCCCTTCCCGCGCAGCAGCTCAACCACGCCCGCGCCCTTGTCGATGCGCACCGGCGGCCGGATTTCGAGCACCTTGCGACCCCAGTGAGCCTTCAAGCCGCTCGCTTCGGCCGCGCGCGCCACTGCCTCGATGGCGGCCTGCGCTGCTTCCTCGTCCGGAACGCCGCGCCAGTGCAGCGCGGTGATCGCTTCCTTGTCTTCCATCCGCACCCGCAAGCGGCGCAGCTCGTCGTCGAAGTGCGCGGCGGAGAAGGCCTGCACGCGCGTGATCCACTCCTGAAGCGACGCGTCGAGCTCGGGCGCCGTGCCGCCCGGCCGCAGGACTTCTGACCCGTGCGAACCGAGGTAGGCGATCGAGCCTAGCGAGACGATGCGCCGCGCATCTGAGGCACGCCGGCCCGACACGCACGCGACGACCCCGTAGCGCCGAGCGATCTCGATCAGCGGGCGGCGCGTCGCCTCGGGGACGTGCGCGTCGTCGGGCTGCTGGACGATCGGAGCGAGCACCCCGTCGATGTCAAGCAACACCGCGGAGCGCTTCGGCTCGGCTCTCAAAGGCTCGAGCAGCTCGTGCAGGTGTGAGATTTCGTCGGTCAAGCGTTCCATTATTGATGACCAGGCAAGCCGTGTTCCAACGCGCCCTTGACCGAGGCGTCGAGGGCGTTGAGCCGGTACAGCGTCAGCGCCTCCACCGAACCGAAGCGCCGCCCCGGGGCGGCGTCGGCGCCGTGGTGGCAGAGCACGCAGTGCAGCAGGTTCAGGCGATGCTCGGCGTCGAGCCCTTCACTGCGCTCGTCGATGATCTGCTGGCCGAGGACGACATGGCCCAGCAGCCGCCCTTCCTCGCTGATGGCGATGTCGGCACCGTAGGTGAACTCCCGAGTCTTGCCGAGATCATGCACGATCGCGGCGGTCATCAGCAGATCGGAATTGAGTCGCGGATGCAGCAGCGAAGCTTCTTGGGCGAGCGTGGCCACGGCGACGGTGTGCTCGAGTAGGCCGCCGAGATAGGCGTGATGACCGGCTCGGGTGCACGGCGCGCGGCGCCACTCGGCGCGTAACGCGGCATCCGACAACAGTCGCTGGAGAAGAGGGGCGTACTGGCGATCGTGGACTTCCCTGGACAAGTGCTCCAGAAAGCCATCGAGCTCGTCTACGTCGCGGTAGGCGACGGGAAGGAAGCCGGCAGGGTCCGCGCTGTCCGCACGCTCTACCGCGCGAACGTCGATTTGCAGCGCGTCGCGAAAGCGCTCGACACGACCGCGGACGCGCACGAGGTCCCCGCGATCGAAGCGACCGGCGAGCACGTCGGCATCTCGAAAGGCACGGCCCGCCAGCGTCGCGGTGCGGTCGCGGAATTCCAGCGCGAGATAGCTCGTGCCGGTCCGCGCGGTCAGGCGGTCCTTGCGCGTGCAGGCGTAGATGCCGTTCACTTCGTCGCCGGAGCGCAAGGCGGCCAGCGTGCCGGAGGCAGGGGCGTCACGGTCGGGAGTCACAAGAGCCACGCCGACCATGATGTACGGTGGACCGGATGCAGCCGCTTCACTGGGAACGCCGACCTGACGGACTCAGAGCCCCCGCCCTCGTATGCGCCTTCACAGGCTGGAACGACGCGGGAGAAGCCTCCTCGTCGGCACTGACCTTCGTCGGCGGCAGCCTCAACTGCCGCCGCTTCGCCACGATCGATCCGGACGAGTTCGTCGATTTCCAGGCCACTCGCCCCACGGTCAAGTTGACCGAAGTCCTCTCCCGCGAGGTGATCTGGCCGGAATACGAGGTCTTCGAGGCCCGTGTCCCCGGCGCGCCGCGCGACCTGATCTTGTTGACCGGGCCTGAGCCCGCGATCCGCTGGCGCAGCTTCTGCGCCACCATCATCGACCTCGCCGAGGCACTGGGCGTGCAGATGGTCGTCTTGCTGGGAGCGCTGCTCGCAGACGTCCCACACACGCGGCCGGTCCACATCACCGGCCTGGCCACGGACGAGCACCTGATGAACCGCGCGGGGCTCGAGCGACCGAACTACGAGGGACCGACAGGCATCGTCGGCGTTCTGCACTCGGCGTGCGGCGACGCCGGACTGCCGGCCGCTTCACTGTGGGCGGCTGTTCCGCATTATGTCGCCGTGGTCCCGAACCCGAAAGGTGCGCTCGCGCTGGTGCGCAAGCTCGAAACCGTGGTCGGAGTCACGGTCGACGCTTCCGAGCTTGAGGCGGCATCCGGCGACTACGAGCGCCAAGTGTCGCGTGCGGTTGAGCTTGATCCCGACGTGCAGAGCTTCGTGGAGCGGCTGGAGCGCAATGCCGACGCCGAAGAAGAGACGCCCGATCCGTCTGACCTGCCTTCAGGAGATCTGATCGCGCGCGACTTCCAGCGCTTCTTGCGCCAGCGCGGAGACGAACCGGAACAAGGCCCGGGCGGCGGCTGACGGCCGCGAGGTTCACCGCTCCGCAACGGGACACGCGATCCGGAAGTCGCACTGCGAGCACGCCGTGAAGCCGGGCGTCGGCTCGAATCCCTGCGAAAGGATCCCGTCCGCGACCGTATGCACGGTTTCTTCGATCGACTCGCGGGCTTCCGTGCGGCCGACGGCAACCTTCTCGTCGTCGAGAACGTAGTAGTAGGACTGCTGCGCCGCGTCGAGTTCCCATGACTCGCGCGCGCCGACGGCGTAGAGCGAAAGCTGCACGTCGTCACGCAGTTGAGCCGCTGTGCGGGGACGGCCCGTCTTGTAGTCGATCAGCTCATAGCCACCGTCGGGGAGCTTGTCGACGCGGTCGACGCGCCCGCGCAGCACGTGCGGCCCGATCTTGAATTGGAAGGACTTCTCGAACCAGACGGGCTCGCCGTCTTCGGTCTGGAAGCGGTCGTGGTAGCGCAGCAGCGATTGCGTCGCCTTGGCGCGCAATTGTCGCTCCTCCCCGGAATCCCCGAACCCTCCGCGCCGCCAGCCGGAGTCGAGCAGGTTGAGCAGTTCCGGCAACGTTCGCGAGCTGTCCGGCGCGGCGTGAAAGCGCTCGAGCACCTGGTGGACGAGGATGCCGAAGCGCTGATTGAGCGTGGGCTCCGACGGGATGCGGAACACCCGCGCGAACTTGTACTTCAGCGGGCAGGACAAGTAGGTCTGGATGTCCGAAGCCGACAGCAAGAGGCCGTCCCCGCGCTTGGGCAGGAAGGCCTCCAGGGACGGCTCCGTACGCCGCCCCACCGCCCGCTGGCGCAGCTTCTCGTCGCGTTCGGCGTCGAGCACGTAGTCGTCGAGCGCCGACGTCTCGAAGATCTCGCGCTGCTCGGAAGTAACCGCTTGCAAAAGCCGCTCGTTGACTTCGGGCAGGGCGTCGGCGACCGATTGGCCGCTGCGCGTGCGCTCCATCAGCGCCGAGAGCTTGAGCACTTCCAGGTAACGGACGACGGCGTGAGAGACGTCGAGGTCGGTGTCGAAGCGCAGCTCGCCGAGCCGGCCGCCGGTTTGAGCAATCGTCGTGAGCAGGTCGTCGCGCAGGATGCGGAACGTCGAGGGCAACGTCTCCGCCGGGCCGAAGAGCTCTTCTTCTCGGTCCTCCCACTCTCCACCGACGGCGACCCGGGCGGCTTCCGCGAAGGGCGACGGCTGCTGCGCCGTTCCGCGATCGGTCTGCTCGGGATAAGCCAGCACAAGCCGGTGCCGAGCGCGCGTCATGGCGACGTACAACAGCCGCCGCATCTCGGCTACGTGCAGCTGTTTTGAGTCCTCCGGCAGATCCTCGGCGATCAGCGCATCGGGTATCGGCTCAAGCGCGCGCCGACGCGGCCCCGGCATGCGCGCGGAAATCAAGCCCAAGACGTAGAGGTGATCGCACTCCAAGCCCTTGGCGGCATGCATGCTCATGATGCGAACGCCGCGGGGACGGTCGGAAACCGCCGCTTCTTCTTCGCGCAAGCCTGCTTCGGCCACTGCGGTGATCGATTGGGCGAACTCGCGTGCCGTCGCTTGCGGTGAGCGCCGGGAATAGGCGGTGGCCATTTCGGCGAATTTGGCCAGGTTCAGCAGCCGTTCGACGACTTCGGTCGAAGCGGCGAAGAGAAGCTGGCGGCGCAAGCCCAGGCGCTCGACCAGCCGGTGCACGAAGGAATCCGGCCGCGAGGAGTCCAGCACCGCCGCGGCGGTGCGCTGAAGCTTCAAGAACGCGACGATGCGCTCGCGCGCTTCCGGGGGCACTTGTGGGGACTCGAGCGCGGCTTCGAGCGCCGCGACCATGTCGAGCTTGCGGCGCCGCGAGATTTGCGTGACGCGCGCGAGATCGACCGACCGCAGTTCGACGGGCGGACGCGCCAGCGCGCGCACGACGGCGCTGGCGTCACCGGGATCGGCCAAAAGCCGCAGCCAAGCCAACAGGTCTCGTACCTCGGCGCGCTGAAAGAAAGCCGAAGCCCCGACCAAAGAAGACGGGACAACCCGCTCCTCCAGGGCAACCGCGACAGCGTGCCCTTCCCCCCTGACGCCGCGGACCAGCACGCACACATCCTCCGGCGCGACGCCCTCACGCGCGATCAGGCGCTCGATATCGGCGGCTACTGCCTGAGCCTGAGCGCGCTCGTTGGCGCAGCGCCAGAAGGCGACTTCGGCCTCCGTGGCCGCGGGCTCGAGTTGCTTGTCGAGGCGATCTTCGAGCGGCTCCATCACCGCACGAGCCGCTTGCACGATCGCCGCGCCCCCGCGGTGACCGCTTTCCAGGCGCACTTCGTGGGTGCTCGGCCAGTGTTCGCGGAAGTCCCGGAAGTTCTTGGCGGCCGCGGCGCGGAAGCGGTGGATCGCCTGGTCATCGTCGCCGGCGGCGGTCACGTTGCCGTGCTCGTCGGCGAGCTCCCGTAGCAACCGCACTTGAGCGAAGCTCGCGTCCTGGAACTCGTCGATCAACACGTGCTCAAAGCGGCTCAACTGGCGGGCACGTGCTTGGGGCTTGTCGCGCAGCAAGCGGAAGCAGTGCAGCAGCAGATCTCCTTCGTCGAGGACGCCGGCTTGGCTGAGCATCCGGTCGTGCGCCTGGTACAGCGCGGCGAACTCTCTTTCCCGGGCAGCGCGCGCTTGGTCCGCTGCGTCTTCTGCCGGGAGTTCATGAGCCCAGCGCAGGTAGTCGGCACAAGACACCAGCTCCGCTTTCAAACGGTCGATGCGCTGGACGATCGAGGCGAGCAGGGCGCTCGGATTGCCGCGCAGATCGTGGTGGGCGAGCGGCAACTCGTCGATGCGCTCGACCAGCATCGCTAGCCGGTCGGCGGCCGAGACCGGGGTCATGAACGGGTCAAGGCCCATTTCCAGCGCTTCCTCGCGCAACATTCGCGCGCAGTAGTCACGCCAAGTGGTGACGGTCAGCTCGCCGTAAGCGGACTCGATACGCGCTTCCAACCGCTCACGCAGCTCGTCCGCAGCGGCCCGGGAAAACGCCAGCAAGAGGACCGATTCCGGCGGCGCGCCCGCTGACACCAGCCACGCGAAGCGCTCTTCGAGCACGCGGGTCTTGCCGGAACCAGGACCGCCGATAACCAGAAGCGGCCCGCTCGGGTGGTTCACGGCCGCGGACTGAGCAGCGCTGAGGGGCGGAACCGACACCCCCGTAGGATACGGCGATCATGCAGCCCGACTGGCTAGGAGCCTGCCGCCGCGCGACGGCGACCGTACGCGAGATGCTGCAAAGCGCATCGACTTCGGAGCAACGCCTGCGCGAAACGGGCACGATCGGCGAAGGCGGCGACAGAACGCTCGAAATCGACGCTGCCGCCGAAGAAGCCATGTTCAAGGAGCTCGAGCAACTCCACGAGCAGGGCGCGACGTTTTCCGTCATCTCCGAGGAGCGCGGCGCAGTCGCCTACGGTGCCGAACTGCCGCTGGTGGTCATTGACCCGATTGACGGCTCGACCAACGCCAAGCGGGGACTGCGCCACCACGCGCTGTCGGTGGCGGTCGCCGACGGTGAGACGATGGGCGACGTCTTCTTCGGCTTTGTGCACGACTTCGGGCCCGAAGAGGAATGGGTCGCCGAGCGCGGTCAGGGCGCGATGCTCAACGGCGCACCGCTGGATCGCTCCGCCCCGGAACGGCGCATGGAGAACGGCAAGCTCGAGTTGTTGGGCATCGAGTCTTCTGACCCGCGCTGGATTCGCGAAGTCGCCGACGGGCTGGCGGACTCCGCCCACCGGATACGAGCGCTTGGGACGATCGCCATCTCGCTCTGCCAGGTTGCCGACGCCCGCTTCGACGGGATGCTGTCGATCCGCCGCTGCCGCGCCGTCGATGCGGCAGCCGCGCAGCTGATCGTGCGCGAAGCGGGCGGCGAGATCACCTTTCCGGGGTGCGAAACGGCGCTCGGCGCGCCGCTTGACATCAAGCCGCATTTCCCCATCGTGGCCGCCCGTACCCAGGCCACGCTCGACGAGCTCGCGCAGATTCCCATCATCTCCGAATAGCGGCAGGACGGACTCGCGTGGGCGGAGCGCTGCGCGCAACGGAGAGGTCCGCCGGTGCGCCCAGCGCCACGCCGGACGCAGGCGTCCGCGCGATTCATACTCCTCGTACCACGTGGCACGGAGACTTGACCCGGCGGCGCCGCCGGCCTGCCACCATGGGTGTGTGATCGACTGGCGCCTCGCCTCCACGGTGGCTCAAGGGCTGGCTCTGGCCTCCCCCTCTCCGGACTGGAGCGGATTCAAGGATGTCGCCGCCCACGCGCGCGAAAGCGAACGGCTGGTGTCGGCGTACACGGGCCTCGTCGCCCCCTCGATACCAGTCGCCGAGTCGGTCGACCGGCGCGCTTGGGTTCAGGCCAGCCAGGCGTCGCTCAAAGGTGTCCTGGATCCCTTCGCCGAGCGCGCCAGCGAGCATTTGAAAAAGAAGGGCAAGCCCCCGGGCGCACGAGCCGGGGCAGTCATGGCCGTAGAAGTTGGCGTGATGTCCGGGTATCTGTCCCAGCGCGTGCTCGGCCAGTACGAGTTCCCCGTGCTCGACCCGAAGGCCCCGGCGCGGCTGTTGTTCGTTGGCCCGAATCTCGCCTCCATCCGGGAGAAGCTCGACGTCGACGGCGAAGAGCTATTGCGCTGGGTCGCGCTGCACGAGACCACGCACGCGCTGCAGTTCGGGGCCGTTCCGTGGCTGCGTGAGCACCTCGCCGCGATGGTCGAGGAGCTGCTTGCAGCCGCCACGGTCGATCCCAAGTCGATGTTGAAGCTGCCGAACCTGAGCGACTTGCGCAACCTGCCGGCCCTGATCGAGACCTTCAAGGAAGGCGGACTTCCAGCCCTGACCATCCAGCCGGAGCAGCGCGAGCTCTTCGAGCGGATGCAGTGCTTCATGGCCGTGCTTGAGGGCTACGCGGAGCATGTCATGGATGCAGTGGGCGCCAAGGTGCTCAAGTCGCTGCCGGAGCTGCGCGCCGCGCTCGACAAGCGCCGCCAGGACCGCACCGGCTTTCTCCGCCTGCTCGAACGGGTGATCGGCATGGAGATGAAGCTGCGCCAGTACCAGCAGGGCAAATTGTTCTGCGATTCAGCCGTGGCTCTGGGCGGAATCGAAGCGCTCAACATGGTCTGGAGCCATCCTGAAGCGTTGCCGACCATGCGCGAGCTCGACGACGCCGCGGGGTGGATTGCGCGCGTGACACCGCGGCAGCTCGAGGCTGCGGCACCCGGCGCGAGTTCTTAGCTCCGTCGCGGTGAACCTCGGCCGTGCGGGGCTGAGTTGGGGGACGACGTCTTCGCCGAGGGTCGCCAGCGTGCGGCGGCGCCAGGGACAGGACTCCCAATACCGCCCTGCCAGAATGAACGCATGCCCACGAGAGACGAGATCCTCGAGGCGCTGAAAGTCGTCATCGATCCCGAATTGCGCCGCTCCATCGTCGAGCTAGGCATGGTCCGTTCGATCGACATCAAGGACGGCGGCGTAGTCGACGTCACCGTCTCATTGACGACTCCCGGCTGCCCGATCAAGAACACCTTCCAGACTTCCGTCACCCAAGCGGCGCTTGGCGTGAACGGCGTCGGCCACGTCAACGTCGGCTTTGACGTGCTTTCCGACCAGGAGAAAGCCGGACTTCAAAAGAGCCTTGGGCGTAACACGCTGCCCGAGGGCGCGCTGGCTCGGGTCAAGAACGTCATCTGCGTCGGCTCAGGCAAGGGCGGCGTCGGCAAGTCGTCGCTGACCGCCAACCTCGCGGGAGCACTGGCGATGGAAGGCAAGCGCGTCGGCGTGCTCGACGCCGACGTCTGGGGCTATTCGATTCCGCGCATGTTCGGCCTCGGCGGTCAGCGCCCACCGGTTTCTGCGGACCGCAAGATCGTGCCGCTGGAGTCCTGCGGCGTGAAAGTGATGTCAATCGGCTTCTTCGTGCGCGAAGACGAGGCGGTCGTCTGGCGCGGGCCGATGCTGCACAAGGCGCTCCAGCAGTTCCTCGAAGACGTCGAGTGGGGCGAGCTGGACTACCTGTTGATCGACCTTCCCCCGGGCACCGGCGACGTCTCGATGACGCTCGCCCAACTCTTGCCTCAAGCCAAGTTCGTCATTGTCACCACGCCGCAAGACACCGCGCAAAAGGTCGCGCGGCGTTCGGCGGAGATGGCCGACAAGGTGCGACTGGAGATCACGGGCATCATCGAGAACATGGCGGGTTTCACGACGCCGTCGGGTGAGCGCTATGCGATCTTCGGCGAGGGGGGCGGGCAGTCGCTGGCCGACGAGCTCGACGTTCCGCTGCTGGCGAGCGTACCGCTGACCATGCCGCTGCGCGAGCAGGCCGACGCGGGCGTGCCCCTTTCCATCGTCGATCCCGACGATCCGGCGGCCCAAGCCGTGTCGCACGCCGCGCGGGGCTTGATCGCGATGTCGCCGATCGAGCTTCCGGTGATGCAGGAGCCGGCCCCCGCGGCGGCTCCGAAGGGACCGCCGCAGCCGGTCGGCATGTCACTGCCGATGGCCTGAGGGGCCTGAGCGTCATTGGGCGGGCCGGCGCCTTCGGGCGCCGGCTGCCTGACCGGCGTCAGCTCTTGCTCGAGAAGTACTCCGCGTTGCGCGCCGTGAAAGCCGACCACTCGCTCGGAAGCTGGTCTTCGGCAAAACAGGCATCGACCGGGCAGGCCTCGACGCACGCATCGCAGTCGATGCATTCTTCAGGATCGATGTAGAGCTGCTCCACCTTGTCGTAGTCGGGCTCGTCGGGCGTCGGATGGATGCAGTCGACGGGGCAGACCTCGACGCACGAGTTGTCCTTGGTGCCGATGCACGGCTCGGCGATCACGTAGGCCATTGGAAGAACTTCCTCGCTTGGTTGGGGAGCAGCGGGTCGATTGTAAAGAAGCCGTAGCGCGTCCTCACCCTGATCGACGATGAGAGGCGCCTTGCCGGTGATGCGGCTCGGTCATGCGAGCCTCTACGTCATGCGCTCCTCCCCCATCTCGGGCGTTGCCGGCCGCAATCCCCCCCACGGCTGCGTCCTCTCAAGCTGGCTAGCCAGTTGGAGCAACACCGACTCGCCCAGCGGACGTCCCACTAGCTGGACACTGGCCGGCAAGCCATCGGGCATGAGCCCCGCCGGAATCGTCAAGGCAGGCTGTCCGGTGACGTTGAACAGCGCCGTGAACGGGGCGAACGAGCCGGACCGTCGCAAGTCTTCCATCGGGTCGGTGCCGCATCCGTGCAGCTCGCCGATCGGCAGTGGCGGGACGGCGAGAGTCGAGGTGAGCAGCACGTCGAAGTCCGCGAAAAAGCCCACGACAGTCCGAGCCATGGCCTGCAAGCGAGCCACTGCCGCCAGGTAACCGTGTGACGGGACGGCGTTGGCGCACGCGAACACCGCTCGCGTGAGTGGCTCGAGCTCGTGGTCGGCGGCGCTGCGGCCAGCGACGGATTGAGCGAACAGCACGCCCAGTGAGATCTGCGGCCCGAAGACGGAGATGAAGAGGTCAAGCACTTCGGGCGCCGGCATCGGTGGCGAAGCCTCGACTACTTCGTGGCCGAGATCCGCGAGGGCATCGGCGGTGTCGCGCAGCGCCCGCTCTAGGTCCGGATGAACAGGAGCGTCCTGGTAGTTACGGGTGGTGACGGCGATCCTCAGCCTGGCCGGATCGCGCTGAGCGGCCACCGCGAATGCCTCCTCAGGGCGAGGCGCCCAAGTCGAGTCGCCGGCCTCGTAGCCGGCCAGGACGTCCAGCAGCGCCGCTGTGTCGGCGACGTCCCGCGTCAATACGCCTTCCACACCGAGAAATGAGTCGCCGAGGTCCGGACCGCGCGAGATCCGCCCGCGGCTCGGCTTGCACCCCACCAGCCCGCAGCAGGCGGCGGGGATACGCAGCGAGCCTCCGCCGTCGTTGCCGTGCGCGACCGGCACCATGCCCGCGGCCACGGCCGCACCCGAACCGCCGGAGGATCCTCCCGGCGTGCGTGACAAGTCCCACGGGTTGCGCGTCACGCCGGTATGACGGGGCTCGGTGGTCGGGAGAATGCCGAACTCCGGAAGGTTCGTCAGACCCACGATCACAAAGCCGGCGGCGCGCAGGCGCCGCACGAGGTAAGCGTCGTGCTGTGCCCGGTAGCCGTCGAGCAAGGCCGAAGCCATCGTCAACGGCCGGTCGGCAACCGCGACGTTGTTCTTGATCGCGATCGGCACGCCCGCGAAAGGGCTGCCGTTACCGGGGTTGACTCCCGCCGCGTCGCGTAGCGCCCGTTCGCCGTCGACGTCGATGAAGGCGTTGACGTGAGGATCGAGGCGCTCGATGCGCTCAAGCGCTCCGCTGACGAGCTCGACGGGCGTGACCTCGCCGTCTTGGACCATCGCCGCCAACTCGAGGACCGAGGCATAGCGCACATCACTCACGGTCGAGCACCCTACGGAAGCGGTACAACCGGCACATGGGAGCCGAAACCGTGGTTCGTCGCGCCGATCCCGCCGATGCCGGGGCGATCGCGCGCATTCACGTGGCGGCCTGGCGCTTGGCGTACCGGGAATTCCTGCCGCCCGAGACGCTGGCGCGGCTGTCTACTCGAGATCGGAAGCGCTACTGGCGGGAGGCGTTGGGGTCCGGAACCGGACGCTACCTGACCCTCGTCGCCGAGCGAGCAGGCGTGCTGCTCGGGTTCTCCACCATCGCCATGCGCTCCACCGCAGGGCATGAAGCGGAGATCACCGCGATCTATGTCGATCCCCCCAACTGGCGGCAAGGTGTCGGCACGGTTTTGCTGGCCGCCAGTCTGGAGCAGGCCCGCGCCGCCGACGCCGACACGGCCGTTCTATGGGTGTTCGAGCGCAACCGGCCAGCGCAGGAGCTCTACAAGGACTTTGGCTTCGCCGCTGACGGCGAGACAATGCACCACGACAGCGGGCAGATAGCGTTGCGGATGTCCGCGGCGCTTGATTGCCACCCGGCATGACCCGCCATCACCCGAGTCAGGTAGGCGCGCTGGTTTGCGCCACCCACCGAACTGCCTGCTCGACGATCGCGGGCGGAACCTCGTGGCCACCATCGAACTCCACGTACTCGACCGCATACCCGGCCCTCTCCAACAGCGGGACGAGCTGGCGGCTGCAGTGATCGATCGAAAGCACGCGATCGTGGACTCCGTGTGAGATGAAGATCGGCGGCTGACCCTCCGAGGCATCGGGAGCCATGAAGCCGGGAGAAAATCCCACTATGTGCGAGAAGACGTCTCCGTTACCGACTCCGAGCGACAGCGCGTAGGAGGCGCCGTCAGAGAAGCCCGAAAGAATCGTGCGCCGAGGGTCAACCGCGAAGCGCTCGAAGACATGATCCAAAGCGGCATCGATGAACGCGACGTCCGGACCGAAACCGCCGAGGATGACGTCCCAGGTAGGTCCGCGCGAATCGGGAGCAAGGACGAGCATCCCCGCCTGGCCTGCACGCTCAAGCAGTGGAGGTGAAAGCGCGCTGCGGCCCTGACCGCCCGCGCCATGCAACGACACCAGCAGGGGCGCTGGTCTTGCCGCCGTCAGGCCCGGGGGCACGAACAGCCACCCATCGCGAGTCGTGCCCATGTCGAGCCGGTGCACGCCCGCAGCGGGCGTGGTCACGGCCCGTTGGGGCTCAGGCCGGGCGTTCAAGCGGGACGCTGTGCTCATGGCCACACCCCTTCCCGATCACGCGTGCCTGCATGCCAGCCGTCGCTACCTTCTCGCTCAGAGCGGTACGCCTGCTCCACCGTCATCCAGTGGCTCCTGCTCCAGCAGCTTCGGTTCAACAACGGCGAAGGGCCCGGCGTGTGCCGGGCCCTTCGGTCAAAGCAGGGTTCCGCCCTCCGGTCACCGCTGCGCGGCGACCGAGAGAACGGTTTCGCCCTCCGGTCACCGC
>JADDQZ010000023.1 GCA_016781085.1 Actinomycetota bacterium | reverse complement strand
ATTCACGCGCTGCTCCCGCCAGCTGGGGCCCGTTACGGAACCGCCGGCCGGCATGGCGATCTCGTCCTCGGCTTGCACGGCCGCCGTCGCCTGGTCGGGACCGGTGGCGTCGGGGAACGGCCGTCCCTGGGAGGTAGCGGCGTCGGCGACGATGCGCTCGGCAACGTCGCGCGGCTGGCCCGTCCCACCGTGGGTGAGGGTGTGCTCGAGCTCCGCGGCGGCGCGGTCGGCTTCCTCCTTGCGCGCAAGCTCCTCCGCTTCCCGTGCAGCCCGCTCTTCAGCGTCGCGACGGGTCTGTTCTTCAGCTTCACGGCGAGCCTGTTCTTCTTCGGCCCTGAACTGCTGCCGCGAGTCGGCGACGACGCCGCCGATGGCGCCGGCTATCAGGCGGCACGCGCGCATGCCGTCATCGTTGCCCGGAATGACGTAGTCGATGCCGTCGGGATCGCAGTTGGTGTCCACGAGCCCAATGATCGGGATGCGCAGGCGCTGAGCCTCGCGAACGGCGATCGCCTCGGTCTTCAAGTCGATGACGAAGACGGCGTCAGGCGGCCGTTGCATGTGCTTGACGCCGCCGAGGTTCGCGCGCAGCTTCTCAAGGTCGGCCTGGGCCGCCATGCGCTCACGGGTGGGTAGCAGCTGGAGCTGGCCTTCGGACTCGTAGCGCTCGAGGTCGTGCAGGCGCTTGATCCGCGCAGAAATGGTTTGGAAGTTCGTCAGCAGGCCACCGAGCCAGCGGTGGTTGACGTACGGCATGCCGCTGCCTTCGGCGATCTCCTTGACGGAATCGCGCGCTTGCTTCTTGGTGCCGACGAACAGGACCGTGCCGCCGCGGCGGGCGATCCCGCCGGCGAAGTTCTGAGCCTGCGAGAGCAGCGCTTCGGTCTTGAGCAGGTCAATGACGTAGATGCCGGCGCGCTCGCCGTGGATGAAGCGCCGCATCTTCGGATTCCAACGCCGGGTCTGATGTCCGAAGTGGACGCCCGACTCGAGCAGCTCCCTGATGCCTACCTGGGCCACGAGTGTCTTTCCCTTGTGCGTGTGTGACTTCTGTGAGTGCCCGGAAGCAGACGCTCTGCGGATCCGGCGCTGATGCGCTGGGCAGGGCCGAGAACGCCGTCGGCGCGTCCGGGGTTGGGGTTGTGAAGCTCCTCAGTGTAGGGAAGCCGTAACGGCGACCGGGGCGGTGGCTGCGGACCAGCCGATCTGGAGCTCAGCTCTCGGCTTGGGCTGCTACGAGCGCTGAAGCCAGGTCCGCGGGAAGTCCGGATGTCAAGTCGAGCTCTTGGCCCGAAATGGGATGGGCGAACCGCAGCCGCTGCGCGTGCAGGAATTGCCGCTCGAGTCCGTAGAGCCCGGGACGACCGTACTCGGGGTCGCCGGCGACGGGGTACCCGATGGCCTGGAGATGCGCACGGATCTGGTGCGTACGTCCCGTCTCCAGCCGCACTCGCAGCAACGTCGTCTTGGCCATCGCCTGCTCCACTTGGAAGTGGGTGATCGCCTCGTGCGGGTCGTCGGTGTCGGTCGACATGCGGGTGCGCACGCGCCGGTCTCGGCCGAGCGGCGCGTCGATCGTGCCCGCGCGCGCCGGCGGTCGGCCCACCACCAGCGCGAGGTACTCCCGCAACACCGAACGCTCTGAGATCTGCTGACGCAAAGACGCGTAGGCCTGCTCGTGACGAGCGAGCATCAGCAAGCCGGAAGTGTCGCGGTCCAGGCGATGCACGACGCCGGGACGCACTGGGTCCTCGCCGCCGGCCACTTGATCCTCCAGCGCTTGTACGAGCGTGCCGCTGGCGCGACCGTTGCCAGGATGCACGACGACTCCCGCCGGCTTGTCGACGGCCAGCACGTCCTCGTCCTCGTAGACGACGACAAAGGTGGCCGCCGGCTCAGCTTGCACTTGCCGCGGGGGCTCGCCGGCTTGCAACTCCACTCGCTCGCCGCCCGACAGGCAGTGGCGCTTGGGTTGCGTCACCCCGTCGACTGTGACGAGTCCACCTTCGATCAACTTCTGCACGGCCGCCCGCGATTGACCTGTGCGGGCACACAGAAAGACATCGAGCCGCTCGCCGCTGGCCGAGCCCGGAACATCGAAGCGGGTCGTCACGACTTTGCCGCCGGCTCTGCGCCGGCGCGAGTCCCCCGGACGGCTTCCTCGCGCCGCCGGGCAGGCGGGCCTTCCAGCAGGTACAGCAGCAGCACAACTCCGACGGTGATCGCGGAGTCGGCGAGATTGAACGCGGGCCAGTAGGGCAGATCAATGAAGTCGGTGACAGCCCCTTCGCGCGCACGGTCGACGAGATTGCCGAGCGCACCGCCGACGAGCAATCCGGTCGGCAGCCACATCAGCGCTGTTGCGATGTGCGTGACGAAGAACGCCAGCACGGCAACCAGCGCCACCAGAGCGATCAAAACGATGACCACCCCGCCACCAGAGAACAAGCCAAAGGCGATCCCGTCGTTGCGCACGTTGACCAGATCGAGCCCCGGCAGAACGGGTTTGTGCTCACCACCTGGTACCTCGGCGCGGACCCACGCCTTGGTCGCTTGATCGGCGGCGAGCACGGCGAGCGCGACGGCGAAAGCCGCTGCGCTCGCTTGAACGCGGCTCACGGGAGGACGATGCCGATGATCGCACCGCCCACGAAGCGCAAGACCAATAACGCCACGAGCGGCGTGAGATCAAGCGGCCCGACTTGCAGCGGCAACCGGCGAAACAGCCGCAAATACGGTTCCGAGACGTCGCGCAGGAACCCGAGTATCGCGCTGGACCAGCGGGCGTACGGCACACGCAGCCCCATGGCGAAGATGAACTGCAAGACGATGTGCGCGAGGAGGCACGTGCTGTAGACGAACAACAGCGCTTGAAGGAAGTTGGCAAGCTCCAGGCGGGCTTCGGGCATTCCTCTATCCCAGCACGTCGTCGATCGCGGCGGAAAAAGCGGCGCGAACGCCTCCACGCTCGAGCGCTGCCAGCCCGCGCGCCGTGGTGCCCCCCGGCGACGCCACCTCGCGCCGCACGGCCAGCGTGTCCCAGTTGCGCGCTCGCAGCAATTCTGCGCTTCCGGCCATCGTCTCCCCGATCAAGGCGCACGCCTGAGCCGGAGTGAGCCCACGCCTGATGGCGGCGTCGGCTTGGGCTTCGAGAAGCAACGCCCAGTAAGCCGGACCTACGCCCGAGCAGGCGCTGGCCACGTCGAGCAGGTTCTCGGGTACTTCGACCACGTTCCCGACGCGGGCGAAGAGTTCGCGCACCGCCTGCGCGTGCTCGGGCGGGCACTCGTCGTCGGGTCGCGCGAGTGCCGAGACGCCACGGCGCATTTCCACCGCGAGGTTAGGTTGGATCTGGAACACATGCGCCTGTGGGTAGGCTTCCCGGACCGCTTGGGAGCTGGTACGGGCGAGCAGCGACACCACCGGCTTGACCGCGGCGACTTCGGCCAACTCCGTCGCCACGGTGTGAAGCTGCGCAGGCTTGTGGGCCAACACGATCACATCGGCCCGCAACCCGAGCTCACGATTGGAAGGCAGCGCCTCGCCGCCGACTTCCTCCACCAGTGCTCGCGCGCGCCCGGACCCTGAGTCCGTACACAGGATCGGCTGCGCCCACCCGCGTGCCAAGGCACGCGCCATGTTCCCGGCGCCGACGAGCCCGACGTTCACGACTGGTTGAAGAAGCCCTTTTCGAGCAGTCGCGCCTTTTCTTCGGCGGAAACCTCGACGTTGCGCGGGGTGAGCAGGAAGACCTTGTCGGCGATCCGTTGCATACCGCCGTCGAGCGCGTAGGTAAGCCCGGAAGCGAAGTCGATCAGGCGCTTGGACAAGTCGCTGTCGGCGCCCTGCAGGTTGATGATCACGGGGATCGCGTCTTTGAACTTGTCGGCGACGTCTTGGGCGTCGTTGAAAGAGCGCGGAACAACGAGGTGCACGCGCGTTGCCTCGGGCGGCCGTGCCGGCACCGGGCGTGATTGCGACACGGGCCGCAGGACGCGGGTCTGCCGGTCCGCGAGCGATTCGTCGCCGAAAATCTCGTCGATTTCGTCACGACGCCGGCGGCTGGAGAGCCGGCGGACGTTCGGCCGCTCTTCTTCGGGCTCGTGGGCGTCAGCCGTCATCGGCCGTGCGCCGACGCCGGAGGTGTCTTCGTCCTCGTACTCGTCGGCGTAAGAGCCGATTCCGAAGAAGACGAGAGTTCGATGCCAGGTGTCGCTAAGTCCCATGCGCGGACAAGGTTCGCTACGGCGGGCGGGGTTCCTGCCGCTCAGCGACTCACTGGAAGAGTACCGACCCCACTCGGACGATCGTCGCACCCTCTTCGACCGCCACGACGTAGTCCTGTGAAGTTCCCATAGACAGTCTCTCAAGGTCGTGCGCGGCGGCGAGTTCGCGCAGCGCGGCAAAGTGGCGGCGGTTGGCTTCGGCGTCGACCACCGGCGGTGGCATGGTCATCAAGCCGGCCACCCTGACCGGACAGCGCGCGATGAAAGCCGCGAGTTCGGATGGCGCGACACCAGCCTTGGATTGCTCTCCGGCGATGTTGACTTCGACGAGGACATCCGTTTCCGGCGCGGCGTGACGGCCCAGCTGTTCGAGCGCCGAATCCGAGGCGACGGAATGGATCAGCTCGACTTGGGTCAACAGCTCGCGGACCTTGCGGCTTTGCAGCTGCCCGATGAAGTGCCAGGTGAACACGCCGGGGTAGGCGTCTGCCTTGGCTTTCAGGTCTTGAGCGCGGTTTTCCCCCAGCAGAGTGATTCCTGCCCGAGCAAGCGCGCCGAGGTCCGCCATGGGCAGGTACTTGACGGCCGCGAGCAGCTCGACGTGGTCGGGGTGCCGGCCGGCCCGGTGTGCGGCGGCGGCGATCTCCTCACGGATCCGGGTGGCCTTTTCGGCGACGCGCTCCGGTTGAACGCCTTTGATCAGGCGAGCCACGCCAGCGCCCCCTGGCGGCCGGTGCGGCCGGCATCGCGCCGGTGGGAGAAGAAGAGAGCGGGATGACACATCGTGCAGAGGTCGCAGTCGGCGATGACTTCCACGCCGTGGCCTTTGAGCTGCTGGCGCGCGATGTAGGCGAGGTCGAGGTGGCGAGTCCCACGGCGCGCTCCGTAGCCGTCGAAGTGCTTGTGCACTTCCTCGCCGACCTCGTAGCAACAACTGCGCGCGCACGGTCCGAGCGCCGCTTGAAGCGGGGTGTCGCCGTCGGACTCGCGCAGGGCACGTACGCCCTCGTCGAGGATGCCGGCGGCGAGGCCGCGCCAGCCGGCGTGCAAAGCAGCGACCGCATCTCGCGACACGACTACCACCGGCAAGCAGTCGGCTACGAGCACCAGCGCCGCGGGCCCGGCGCCGGCGACGACCTGGCCGTCGGCGTCGATCTGGCCGTTGGCGTAGATCCCAGCAACAGACGAGGCGCTTTGCGCGCGTGCGGCTTTTGGCCCATGGTGCCGTTGGACTGCTGCACCGTGAACTTGGCGGCCGTGCCGGACATGCTGCCACTTGATTCCGGCATACGCCGCAACTCGCTCCCGGTTGGCCTCTACATCGCTTGAGTCGTCACCGACCTGGCTGCCCAGATTCAGCGAGTCCCACGGTGGCCTCGACGTCCCGCCGCGGCGGGTGGTGAAGAGAACTTGTCCTGCCCCCAGCGTGATTCCGACGTGCGGACCGTCCCAGCGGAACGGGGAAGGGAGAATCGGGTCTTCGGGCCCCGCGCCAGGCACTGAAACGACGGCGTCCACGCCGGCCATCCTAGGACTCCTTGAAGATCCCGAGGGCGGCCGCGAGCTGCTCGGCGCGCCCGGCCGCGCGACCGTCTAAGACCGCCACCGTGGCCGCGCGCAATCCGCGGCCGATGTCGGCACCGCGCAGGCCGGCAGCGAGCAAGTCCGTGCCGTCGATCTCGAGTTCTGGACCCGCATGGCCGCCGAACCATTCCCGAGCCACCATCTCGGCCCCAGGATCCGCACTGAGGGCAGCAGCTACGGCGATCGTCTCGGCCGTCTCTCCCTGCAAGCGCCGCCAGCGATCAGACGGCGACGCTTCCAACAGGCCCGCGATCTCGCGCGCCAGGACCGGAGCGCGCTCGCGTACACCCACGACCGTGGCAGCGGCGCGTGCGTCGAATGCAAGGTCGCGTAGACGGTCGCGAACATCCCCGGAGTAGGCGTCGAGCAAGCAGCTTGCCAGCAGCGCCAGATCGCTCCGGGCGTCCCCTGGGCACAGCCGGCACACCCGCGCGATCAGTCCCGAGTCCAACGCAAAAGCGGGATGCACCGCCGCCCGGCCCAATCCCAGGGCGGCAAAAAGACCGAGCGCGTCCGGCTGCTCTTCGGCCAGTAGAAAGCGCAGCTCACGGCCGATCCGGTCGCCGGAAACGGTACGGAAAGCGCCGGCAACGACTGCCTCTTGCACCAACGAGCGCGTCTTGTTCTCGATGTCGGAATCACAGCGCACCGCGTAGCGGCACAAGCGCAGCAATCGCGTCGGATCGTCTCGGAAGGACTCGTCGTGCAGGACTCGCACCAAGTGATCGCTCAGGTCCGGGAGCGCCAGGGGGTGAGCTCGGAGTTTCCCGTCGGTCAGCGACACGGCCCCGGCGTTAATCGTGAAGTCGCGCCTTTTGAGATCTTCGGCGAGCGTCGCCCCAAGTTGCACGCGGGGCAGCGCACCGGGCCGGGGATAAGTCTCGCGCCTTGACGCGGCCACATCGAAGGTCACATCGTTTGTCGTGACTTGTGCCGTCCCAAAGCGCTGGTGCGCCTTCACCTCGCCACCGAGCTGCCGTCCGACGCGTGCGGCCAGCGCGACCGCGTCTCCTTCGACGACGAAGTCGAGCTCGCGCGGCTCGCGTCCCAGCAAGGTGTCACGCACGGCACCGCCGACGACGTGGACTCCTTCGCCGGTCAGCGCCTCGAAGACCGGACGCGCGCCGGGCAAGGCACGCAGGCGCTCGAGCACGGCAGTGCCCGTCGCGGGACCGTCAACGAACAGGAATTCCTGCGGCGCGGATCTGCTTCTTGACTTCGGCAATGGAGTGCTCGCCGTAATGAAAGATCGACGCGCACAAAACGGCATCGGCGCCCGCGCGCAAGCCGTCGATCAGATGCTCAGGACGTCCGGCTCCTCCCGAAGCGATGACCGGGACGTCGACGGCCTCGGCCACGGACCGCGTGAGCTCGAGGTCATAGCCGTCCTTGGTTCCATCGCAATCCATCGACGTGAGCAGGATCTCCCCCGCGCCACGCTCGACGCCCTCCCGCGCCCACGCCAGCACGTCGCGTCCTGTCGCCGTGCGTCCCCCTGCCACGTAGACTTCCCAACCGCGCTCGTCGCGGCGCTTGGCGTCGATCGCCAGCATGACACACTGTGCGCCGAAGACCGCAGCGAGCTCACTGATGAGCTCCGGGCGGGCAACCGCCGCGGAGTTGACCGAAACCTTGTCCGAGCCGGCGTCGAGCACCGCCTGGGCGTCGGCGACTTCCCGGACTCCCCCACCGATGGTGAATGGCACGAAGACCTCGTCGGCGGCGCGGCGCGCGAGCTCTACCACGGTCGCGCGCTTGTCGCTGGTGGCGGTGATGTCGAGAAAGACGAGCTCGTCGGCTCCTTGGGCGTCATACAAGGCGGCAAGCTCGACCGGATCGCCCGCGTCGCGGATGTCAAGAAACCGCGTTCCCTTAACCACGCGGCCGGCATCGACGTCCATGCACGGGATCACGCGCTTGTAGTGCATCGCTTCAGTCTCCGCACGCCTTCAGGATTGCGAGAGTGCCGCGGTCGCTTCGCCGATCGTGAAGCGACCCTCGTACAGCGCTTTGCCGACGATCACCCCGTCGAGGTTCGGCAGCCCAAGCGCCGCCAGCGCCTCGAGGTCAGCCAGTTCGCCGATGCCGCCGGAATAGATAAAGCGCCCGGAAACGGCGCGTGCGGCTTCTTCGAAGTCTTCGAGCGCCGGCCCTTGAAGGCCGCCGTCGCGGTCGACGCTCGTGTAGGCGAAGAAGTCGGCACCGCGGTCGGCCAGCGCGACGAGGGCGTCGACCACCGGCAGTTGCGTCGTCTGCGTCCAGCCTGAAGTCGAGATGTGACCTTCGCGGACGTCGACGGCGATCACGATGCTCGACCCGTGCTCGGCCAGCACCTCGCTGAGAAACTCGGGATCCATAAAGGCGGCGGTTCCGATGACTGCTCGCTCGGCTCCGGCGGCGAGCGCAGCGGTGACCGCCTCGCTGGTGCGCAGGCCACCGCCGTACTGAACCGCTATCCCCGTGTCGTCGACGATGCGCCGAAGGTGGTCGAGCGAGCGCGGGCTGCCGGTCTTGGCTCCGTCGAGGTCGACGACGTGCAGATAGCGCGCGCCCGCTTGCACCCACGCGCGGGCGGCTTCCAAAGGATCGTCGTGGTAGACCGTTTGATCCTCAAAGCGCCCCTGCAGCAGGCGGACGGCACGCCCGTCGAGGATGTCGATCGCGGGGTACAGCCTCACGCGAGGGCTCTTGAGTCGACCGCGCACGATTGCGCGAATGAGCGCAACAGTGTCAAGCCCGCGTGCGAGGACTTCTCGGGATGAAATTGCGCGCCCGACACGTTGTCGCGCTCGACGATCGACGCGAAGCGCTCTCCGTATTCGGCTACGCCGACAACGTCCGCTTCGTCCTCGGGCCGGCAGACGAAGGAATGCACGTGGTAGAAGGCCGCCGATTCGCCCAAGCCGTGTGTCAAGGCGCTTTGCCGGCGCAACTCCACTTCCGTCCAGCCGATGTGAGGAAGCTTGCCCGATCCGGGATCCAGCGCAGTCACGCGACCGGGAAGCAGGCCCAGGCCGTCGGCGCCTTCATGTTCGGCCGAGGACTCAAACAGCAGTTGCATGCCCAGGCAGATGCCGAGGACCGGCACGCCGGCTTGCGCGCGCGAGCGCACGAGTTCGTCAAGGCCGCTCGAGCGCAGTCGGCGCATCGCTTCAGGAAAGGCACCGACGCCGGGCACGATGACGCCGTCCGCGGCACGGATCTGCTCGTGATCGCCGGTCAGCCGGACGTCGGCGCCGACGTGCTCGAGCGCCTTTTCAACGCTCCGCCGGTTGCCCATCCCGTAGTCGACGATCGCGATCACGCTCATGTCGTAAGCGTACCCTTGGTCGACGGCACGCCGGTTTCCTCGGGATCAATCGTCACCGCCGCGCGCAAGGCGCGGGCAAAGGCCTTGAAGCAGGCTTCCACCATGTGATGAGCGTTGCTTCCCGCCTGAAGCTCGAGGTGCAGCGTGATGCGAGCCGCACCGGCCACAGCCCGGAAGAACTCCTCCGCCGCCTCGTACTCAAAGCCGGCGACGTCGCCCGGAGGTAGCCGCAGGCCCTCCATGCGCGTGTGCGCGCGCCCGGAGATGTCGATCGCGCAAGCCGCGCGCGCTTCGTCCATCGGCACGACGGCGTGACCGTACCGAGCGATTCCGGCGCGGTCGCCGAGTGCGGCCGACAGCGCCTGCCCGAGCACGATGCCTGTGTCTTCGACGGTGTGGTGTGAGCCCGTCTGCAGATCGCCCTGGACGCGCACGTCGAGGTCGAGCTTGCCGTGACGCGCGAGCAGATCCAGCATGTGGTCGAAGAAGCCGATGCCGGTGTCACGGTTTCCTGCGCCTGTTCCCGACAACGTCAAGGACAACGAGACGTCGGTTTCCCCGGTCTTCCGGTCGAGGGCGGCCGTCCGAGTCACGAGGCGAGCCGTTCGCGCATGCGCGCCTGCATCGAAGCTGCGTGATATTGGAAGCCTTCGGCTTGCGCGATGGGCACACCGGCGACACCGAGCTCGTCAGCCGATTGCTCGTTCAAGCGGATCTCAGACATACTGCGCCGGAAATGCTTGACCGTCAGTCCTGACGCAAAGCGCGCGCGCCCATCGGTCGGCAGCGTGTGATTGGAGCCCGCTACATAGTCACTGAACGCCGTTGCGCTGTAGGAGCCGACGAGCACGCAGCCGGCGTTGCGCACGCGCGGAGCGAGGAGTTCCGCGTCAGATCCGACAAGCTGTAGGTGCTCGGGCGCGAAAGCCTCGGCGAACGCCAAGGCGACAACGCTGTCGGATGCCTCAACGACCGCCACGCGGCCCGCAACGTCGACGCGCAGCGACTCACACAGGGCTTGCACGAGACGGGGATCATCGCTGACCGCCACCGCGACCGAATCCTTGCCGTGCTCGGCTTGGGCGAGTAGATCGAGCGCCAGCGGCTCCGGATCGGCACCCGCGCTGGCGACAATGCACAAGTCGCTGGGACCGGCGAAGCCCTCGATGCCCACGCGGTTGGAGACCTGGACCTTGGCTTCCTGGACGTACAGGTTCCCGGGGCCGACGATGACGTCGACCGGCGCAATCGTCTCGGTCCCATACGCCAGCGCCGCGATCGCCTGGGCACCGCCCATCCGGTACACCTCGTCAGCGCCACAAAGCGCGCATGCCCCGAGGATTATCGGGTGAGCGGGCGCGGCGACGACCACGTGATCCACACCCGCGGCCTGTGCGGTGATGACTCCCATCACGACCGAAGAGGGATAGGGGTGCGCCCCGCCGGGTGCATAGACCGCGGCACGGCGAACCGGGACTTCGCGCAAGCGCACGCTGTGGCCCTGAGACAGCGTGACGTCGAGGTCCGAAGACACTCCGGCGCGCGCTACTTCGCCGACGTTCGCGATCGCCGTCTCCAAGCCCCTGCGAACCGCCGGGTCCAGCGAATCGCGCGCGGCTTGAAGTTCGTGGCTCTCGACTCGCAGAGGAAGACCTGACCCTCCGAAGCACTGCTCGAGCTCCAGTAGCGCACGGTCGCCTCCTTGCGCGACGGCGCCCACGATTTCCCTGACGCTGTCCGACACGGATTCCGGCGGCGGGACAAGCGCGCGGACTCTCGCTGCCACCGCCGACGCGTCGGTTACGTCGCAAGTCATCCGCTCAACACTCACGCACTCTCTCCATCACGTCGTCAATGGCCGCCGCCTTGAGCTTATGAGCGACGGGATTCGCGATCAGACGGGCGGTCGAGCCGAGGATCTCCTCGCGCACCACGAGCCCGTTCTCACGCAGAGTCGTGCCTGTTGCCGTCAAGTCGACGATGCCTTCGACGAGGCCCGTGAGCGGGGCCAGCTCAACTGAGCCCTTGACTTCGACAATCTCGGTCTGGCGGCCCGTGGCGGCGAAGTGACGGGTGGCAATCTTCGGGTACTTGGTCGCGATTCGCATCACGCCGAAGCGGCGCAGCGCCTCAGCGGCCGGATCCTCACCCGCAACGGTGGCAAACACCATGGTGCACGCTCCGAAACCGAGATCGGCCAGCTCGTAGACGTCGCGCTCAGACTGCTCGGCGAGCACGTCCTTACCGGTGATCCCAAGATCCGCGGCGCCCGCTTCGACATAAGTCGGCACGTCGCTCGGTCGCATCGTCACGATGCCGACGTCGGCAAACAGCAGCTTGCGGTCGTTGGCCCGCACTTCAGAAGTATCGGTCCCGATCGAGTCGAGCAAGTCGAGCACGTCGGTCAGCATGGCGCCGCGTGGGACGGCGAAGGTCAGCCCCTTCAAGCCCATGCGCGGCGCTCCTTTTCCGCGGCCGCCGCAAGGTGCAGGCGCTCGACGTTCAGTGCCCAGCCGACGGCGGGAAGCGACCGGCCGAAGCGGCCCAGCAGGTCGTCATAGCGCCCACCGCTTCCGATCGGCGCTCCCAACGCGGCGTCGTAGACCTCGAATACGGCTCCCGTGTAATAGCCCAAGCGCTGTGTCAGACCGAGATCGAAGATGACTCGCTCGGCGACGTCGCGGTCCAGCAGCTCGTGCACGTCGCGCAGTCCGCGGGCGGCTTCGGCGAGAACACCATCGCCCGGCGCCAGAACTTCGGGGCCTCCCCGCCTCTGTGCCACGCCTTGGACCCGTTCGGCGTCTTCAGCGGGAATCGACAGCGCGGTCAGCACGTGGGAAAGGCCGACGAAGTCCCTTTGTGCGAGTTTCTCGAGCACGGCCGAAGTCCCGACTTCGTCGACGCCGAGGGCTTGGAGCAACGCCGGAAACAAGGCGGCGTCGCCAAGACCGATGCGGAAGGACTCAAGACCCGCCGCCGCCAGGGTCTCGCAGAGAACCGTTATGGCCTCCGCTGTGCCTATGGGGGCCGGTGCTCCCACCAGCTCGATGCCGGCTTGCAGCATCTCCCGAGCCTCGCCGCGCTTGGGGCGAACCGACCGGTACGCGTGCGCAACGTAACAAAACCGCAACGGTGTTGGGGCGTTCTCGTAGCGGTTGGCGACGACACGAGCGATGGGAATCGTCATGTCCGAGCGCAGCACCAGCACGTCGCCCTGCTCGTCGAAGAGCCTATAAGCCGGGTCGGCGGCGTGCGCTTCGCCGCGGGCCAGCACGTGCTCGTATTCCAGTGCCGGCGTATAGATCTCGCCGTAGCCGCGCGCCTCGAATGTGTGGCGCACAGCGTCGGTGATAGCGCGCAGCTCGCGCATCTCGTCCGGCAGGACGTCGCGGGTGCCGCTGGGCGTGTGATGCGTCAAAGCGGCGCGGCCCCCTGCGCGATCGTCACGCGGGAACGCGCTCGATGCGTGCCCCGAGTGCACGCAAGCGCTCGTCGATGCGCTCGTAACCGCGGTCGATCTGGCGGATGTTGCCGATCTGCGAGGTCCCGTGCGCGCAGAGCGCGGCGATCAACATGGCCATGCCCGCGCGGATGTCGGGAGACTCCACGCGCGCACCGCGCAAGCGCGCCGGCCCGCTGATCACGGCCCGATGCGGGTCGCAGAGGATGATGTTGGCGCCCATCACCACGAGCTTGTCCGTGAACACCAGGCGGTTCTCGAACATCTTCTCGAAGATCAGCACGGTGCCTTCGGACTGGGTCGCGAGCGCCAAGACGATCGACGTCAGGTCGGCCGGGAAAGCCGGCCACGGGCCGTCTTCGATCTTCATCTGGTAGCCGCCGGCGTCACGTGCCATGACGAGCTTCTGCTCGCCGGGCACGACCACGTCGTCGCCGTCGATCTCCGAGCGCAAGCCGAGCCGCTCGAACACCAGGCGGATCATCCGCAAGTCGTCGATGACGCAGTTCTTGATCCGCAGCTCGCCGCCCGTCACACCCGCCAGAGCCATGAAGGAGCCGATCTCGATGTGATCGGGAGAGACGCTGTGCTCGGTGCCGCGGAGCCGGCTGAGGCCGTGCACCTGCATGACGTTCGAGCCGATGCCCTCGATCGCGGCGCCCATTTTCACGAGCATCCGCGCGAGATCCTGCACGTGCGGCTCTGAGGCGGCGTTGCGAATGGTGGTGCTCCCGGGCGTGACGGCTGCCGCCATGAGAGCGTTCTCGGTACCCATCACCGAGGGCTCATCCATGAAGAAGTCGCAGGCCTGTAGGCCGCCGTCGGGTGCGGACATGGAGATATCGCCGTCGTAAGAGACTTCAGCGCCCAGCGCGCGGAAGGCATCGAGGTGAGGATCGAGCCGGCGGCGGCCGATCACGTCGCCTCCTGGCGAGCACATGACGGCGCTTCCGAAACGGGCAAGCAAAGGGCCGGCAACGAGGAACGAGGCGCGGATACGCTCACCGAGCTCGGGGTCGACTTCAGTCTTTGAGACTGCGTCCGCCCGCAGCGCGATGGTGTTTTCGTCACGCCAATGAGCCTTGACGCCGAGGTCGACGAGTAGCTCGACCAGCGCTTCGACGTCGCGGATGCGCGGGACGTTGTGCAGGACGACTTCCTCGTCCGTGAGCAAGCTCGCGGCCAGCAACGGCAGCGCGGCGTTCTTGTTTCCTGCTGGGACGACGGTGCCGGTCAACGGCACGCCGCCCTCGATGACGAACTTCTCCATGAGCGGTGACTTTGTCGGTTGGCGCCTTGCCAAGCGCGCGGTAACGGGTTTGGCTTCGGCAGCGGGTGGAGTCGCGGCTGCTGCCGGCGCCGAAGGCTGGGGTAGGGTAACAGTCATGGCGAAGGCCCTTTCACGCGAGGAGGCGTGGGTCTTGTTCTGCGAATGGACGCAATCGCCTTCTCTGCGCAAGCATGTTTTGGCCGTCGAAGCTGCGATGCGCGCCTACGCACGCCGGTTCGGGGAAGACGAGGACTTCTGGGGCGTTGTCGGCCTGCTGCACGACCTCGACTACGAACGCCACCCGGATCCAGAGACCGGCCACCCGCGCGTAGCCATGCGCGAGCTCGAACGTATGAAACAACCGCCGGAAATGATCCGCGCGATCGCGTCGCACGCGGACTACCTGGCGGTTGCGCGCGAGACACGGCTGGAAAAGACGCTCTACGCCGTTGACGAGCTGTCGGGCTTCGTGATGGCGGCGGCGTACGTGCGCCCGCAAGGAATCCATGGGTTGACGGCCAAGTCGGTGCGCAAGAAGCTCAAGCAACTGAGCTTCGCCGCGGCGGTCGGGCGCGAAGAACTTGCGCACGGCGCCGAAGATCTCGGCATCCCGTTCGACGAGCACGTCGAGTTCGTGGTGAAGGCGTTAGCTGAGCACGCCGACGTGCTTGAGCTCAACGGCGCGGACGGTTCGGCACCTGCGCCGAGCTCAGGCTGAAACGCCGGCCGCGACGGCGCAATGGAGAGGTGAACACCCGTCCTGCAAGACGCCTTGCAGAAGGTCGTTTCCGTCCGACCCCCGCCTTAGCCTTGCGAACACATGTTCCCTTCAGGCTTGAACTCGGCGCACCCTCGAGCGGTAGGTCGCGCTCTGGGTCACCGGGTGCGGTGCGCGATCGGCATAGCCGTCGAGTTCGCCACCCTGGGCGAAGTCGCGCTCTTTCCGACCACGACTCTGGTCGCCTCGGCGGCTGAGACCACTCAAACGACGTCTAGAGCAGGTGGCGCTGCTTATAGCCAAGAAAATGCCACCACTGCACTGGCCCCTGCACACATCGCGCACGTCAGGGAGTCCCACGGCAGGCGCATCGCAGCAGCTCCCGTCTCACATGGCGGCACGCCGCCCCAGGCGCTTTTCACGCGGGACGACCGGACGTTGTCCCACTTCGCCCATCCGCATCGTCGACACCTGCAGCGAAATCGGCGCCGGCGCCCCGGGACACCCGCGCCCCGCCCACCAGGTTGCATGTCGCCGGTCAACCGCGACGCTCCGTAGTAACCACTTTCCTACTCTTGTCGGGGCCGTTGGCTGGGAGGCAACGGCCCCGATGAGCGTCCGCCTTTTTGCCCGTCTCCCGCTAAGGGACGCAGGCGCTCCGTCCTCCCTCGTGACGACACTGCGCCACACACGACGTACGAACGCGTCAATCGTCTACGCCGCGGATCCGATGCGTTGGGCCTCATGACGCGCTTCACGCTTTCGGATGCTTATTCGCAGCTGCCCTTCGTATCAGGCAGCGAGCTCACGCGCTGCCTCCTGGCTCCCGCGAAGGAGCTAAGACGACCGTTCTTCGCCCGCGAACCTAGTA
>JADDQZ010000025.1:35060-49901 GCA_016781085.1 Actinomycetota bacterium | reverse complement strand
GCGCTCGCTCGCGGAGTGGGCCGACGTGGTCACCTTCGACCACGAGCACGTCCCGCCCACCATGCTGGAAGAGCTGCAAGCAGAAGGACATCGGATCCACCCGACACCGGCGGCGAAGATCTACGCCCAAGACAAGGCCGAACAGCGATTTCACCTCGGCGGCACGCTTGGGCTTCCAGTACCGCGACACGCCGAAGTGGCGACGACCGAGGAAGTCGAATCCTTTGCCGCCTCGGCCGGCTGGCCGGTGGTGCTCAAGGACACGCGCGGCGGATACGACGGGCATGGTGTCGCCGTAGTAGCCGATGCCAGAGAAGCGGTCACGGTGCTCGAGCGTGCCGAAAGCCTGGGAGTCGCGGTGCTTGCCGAAGAGCTCGTTCCAATCGAGCAAGAGCTCGCCGTGGTCCTCGCACGCACGCCTTCCGGGCGCTACGTCGTTTATCCCGTGGTCGAGACCGTCCAGCGCGGGGGAATTTGCCACGAGATGCTGGCGCCGGCGCGACTGCCTGCGGACTTGCAGGAGCAAGCGCGTGCGCTTGCGATCTCGATCGCCGAAGGCATCGACGCCACGGGCATCCTCGCCGTCGAGCTCTTTCTCGCCCGCGGGGAGTTGCTGATCAACGAGCTCGCCTTGCGACCGCACAACTCAGGTCACTTCACGCTCGGTGGGTGTGTGGCGTCCCAGTTTGAAAACCACATCCGCGCCGTCCTCGATTGGCCGCTTGGCGACACGTCGCTGCTCGCGCCGGGAGTGGCTTGCGTCAACGTGCTGGGGGAGGGCTCGATCGACCCGCGCGGCCAGCTGCCGCACGCGCTCGAAGTTCCGGGCGCCATGGTACAGCTCTACGGCAAGGCACCGCGCGCAGGGCGCAAGCTCGGTCATGTGACAGTCGGGGCAGGGCAAATCGATGATGCGCTCCAGCGCGCCCGCCGCGCCGCGGCGCTGCTTTCAAGCGGGGTGGCGGCATGACGGTGGCCGCGGCGGCATGAAGGGTTCAACCGCGTCCGACGCCCGGCGTGAAACCATGAGCCCCGCGCCGGCCGAGGTACGGGCATGAGCGCGCGCGTCGGTGTCGTGATGGGCAGTTCCAGCGACCTGCGGGTGATGGAAGCCGCGGTCACCGCGCTCGAGGAGTTTCAGATCGAGTGTGAGGTGCGCGTCGTCTCGGCACACCGGCGACCTCACGCCATGCTGCGCTACGGAGCCGAAGCGGCTGAGCGGGGCCTGCAAGTGTTGATCGCAGGCGCCGGGGGGGCAGCGCACCTGCCAGGAATGCTGGCGGCCGCTACGCCGCTGCCCGTCATCGGAGTGCCTGTCGGGCTACGTCACCTCGACGGCGTCGACTCGTTGCTGTCGATCATTCAGATGCCCTCCGGCGTCCCCGTCGCGACGGTTGCGATAGACGGCGCGCGCAATGCCGGGCTGCTGGCGGCCCGCATCCTGGCCGCCGGCGATCCCGCACTGCGTGAAGCGGTGCAGGCTTCGATGGCGGCTATCGAGCGGGCCGCTGCCGCGCAGGACGACGAGGTGCGCGAGAAGTACCCGTCGCGCACCAGCGCCGACCTCTGATCCTCTGACTTAGACTGCGGCGGCCATGGCGCGTTCGTGCGCCGGAAGGCTCCAGCCTTCGAGCGTCCACGCCATCTCCCAGAAGCGAACCTCGTGGTGGCAGCTCTGCTCGAAGGCGCGGGCCATGCGCGACCGCTCGGCCGAGCCGGCGTCCGCAGCGAGCAGATCGAACCGCCGCAGCGTCTCGTCGAGGTGACGGTTGACCTCGTCTGAGGCGTAGAAGCGCCACCACTCCGCGAAGGGATGGTCATCGGATGGGGGCTGCTCGGCCAGGAAGCGGTTGCCCGCCCAGATATAAGTCCACGGACACGGCAGGAGCGCCGCTAGCAGGACACCAAGTGTGTCGTGCGCCGCTGCCAGCATGTGATTGATGTAAGCCTGTGCGCTCGGCGCCATCACTTCCACTTGGGCTTCCTCGTAAGTCACACCGGCCGCGCGGCACAACGCGTGGTGAGGGTGAATCTCGTCATTGAGGATAAACGACAAGTTCCCGTGAAACCACTGCATCCAGTCACGGTCGGGTGAGAGGGACACTCCGAGCCCGTAACAGCGCATGTAAGCGTTCAGATACTGATGATCCTGCCCCACATAGTGGACAGCTCGCTCGCCCGAAAGCGATCCGTCCTTGAGGCCTTCGAGGAACGGATGCGTCCAGAAGGCGTCGAAGATCGGTTCGCAGCGCCCGCGCAGCTCAGCGCTGTAGGACAGCTCGGTCTTGCTTGCCACGTTTCCTCCGCTCGTATCAACGAGATCAGGTCCACGGGTTCGGGCCCTGTGCCCATCTCAGTCCCGAGTCGCTGAGCGCAGCTTCGGCGGACTCCCCGCGCGGTCTGGCCGCAACGTACAACAAAGGAGGACGGCATGCGGGCCCGAGAAGACGCGCCTGTCAGAGCGTTTGAAGCAGGAGCGGAGGGACTCGAGCTGCTGGCTTTCGGGGCGCGCCACGACGGCGATGGAGATCATCGGCGGCGATGAGTTCTGGCATAGCCGAAGCTGGGCACGTGTAAGCCTCGCGGGTACGCCATCATTCCCCGGATCGCTTCACCGCCGCAACGAGATTCCAAGCAGGCTCCAACGGTCGCTGAAGCCATCGGCGGACCGCTCGGCATGGCGGAAGCAGCGCTGCCGGCGGTGGCTTTCATCGTCACCTACACCGCTTCAGGTTCAAATACAAACCTTTCCGCCATGGTCGCCGTCGGCTTGGCAGTCGTACTGGCGGTGGCACGGTTGCTCAAGCGCGAATCCCCGCGCCATGCGCTTTCCGGGTTGCTGGGCGTGGCGATCGCCGCCTTCGTCGCGACGCGCAGCGGGCGCGCCGAGAACTTCTTTCTTCCTGGACTGTTGCTGAACGCTGCATACGCATCGGCGTTCCTGATCTCGCTCATAGCGCGCCGCCCGCTGGTCGGGTTGATCGTCAGTCAGCTCGACGCTGCCGGAGGTTCGTGGCGCGATGATCCCGTACGTGTACGCGCTTTCACCCGAGCCACGTGGTTGTGGGTCGGCTTGTTCGCCGCCCGGTTGGCCGTACAACTCCCGCTGTATCTCGCAGGAGCGGTGGTGGCGCTCGGCATAGCGCGGACGGCGATGGGATTGCCGTTGTTCGCCCTGGGCGTGTGGTTCACATGGCGCTTGGTGCGGCGAATGCCGCCCACGACCGCGACGGCCGCGGAGACCGCCACACCATGATCTCGGTTCGGCTCCCAGAGAAAGACGGTTGATGGCTCGCCTTCGTCCCCTTGTCCTCGTTCTCGCCGGCGGCGCCGGCAGTCGTATGGAGCTGCTGACGCAAGAACGCGCGAAGCCTGCCGTGCCGTTCGCGGGGACGCATCGCCTGATCGACTTTCCGATGAGCAACTGCCGCAACGCGGGGCTCAATGACGTCTGGGTGTACCAGCAATTCAACCCGATCTCACTCAGCCACCACATATCCAATGGCCGTCCTTGGGATCTCGACCGCACGACGGGCGGCTTGCTCATCCTTCAGCCTCGGCTCGGCAACGACGACCGCACGGGCTTTCAGCAAGGTACGGCCGATGCGCTGTGGCGGTACGCCCCGCTGATCCGGGAGTTCGATCCCGACGCGTTGATGGTGGTCAGTGCCGATGCCGTGTACGCCCTCGACTACGCCGCGCTGATCGACGAACACGTGGAAGCCGGTGCCGACGCGACGATGGTCACGACCGAAGTCGAACCCGATGACGCCGGTCGCTACGGCGTGGTCCAAGCCGGTCACGGCCAAATCCGGGAATACGTCTACAAGCCAGACGAGCCCAACGGCAACGTCGTCGCAAACGAGGTCTTCGTCTTCCGGCCCGAACGCCTACTCGACATCCTCGACGACTTGGCGCGCACGGACGGAGAAGACAGCTTGGAGGACTTGGGGCACGAGGCGCTGCCGCTACTGGTCGACGGGGGGAAAGTGCGCGAGCATCGCTTTTCCGGCTACTGGCGCGACGTCGGGACAGTCGATGCCTACTGGCGATCCCAGCAGGAGTTGCTTCAAGACGAGCCGCCGATCGCGCTGGACGATCCGAGCTGGCCAATCCTCACCCACGCCGGACAACAGCACGGCGCGGCCCGGATCGCCGCCAGCGCTTCGATTGACGACTCCCTGGTGGCGCCCGGTAGCCGCGTGGCGGGGGAGGTACGGTCCAGCGTCGTCGGCCGTGGTGTCGTCATCGAGGAAGGGGCCGTCGTACGTGAGTCGGTGCTGCTTCCCGGCGCCGTGGTCCGGGCCGGCGCTCACGTGGAGCGGGCAGTCCTGGACGACGGCGTTGAAATCGGCCGTGACGCGGGAGTGGGCGAGAGCCGAGGTGAAGTCGCGCTTGTCGGCATGCGAGCTCGCGTAGACGAAGGAGCCCGCATCGAAGGTGGCGGGCGCTGGCCCGTACTAGACGACTGACGACCTGCTTTCAGGACAAGCGATGACGGTCTACGTGGATGACGCTTTCGTCGCGGGCGATTGGGGGCGCTGGACTGGCGGCGGTCACCTGCAAGCCGACTCGATTGAAGAGCTGCACGCATTCGCCGAGCGGCTCGGCTTGCGGCGCATGTGGCTTCAGACCAAGGCCGGTCGTCCCGATCACGACCACTACGACTTGACGTGTGCGGGACGGCTACGCGCACTCGAGCTCGGTGCCACGCCCGAGACCTGGCGGGAGGGAGCGCGGCGGCGGCGGCTGGCACGCAGCAGCCCGGCACCGCGCTGACCAAGGGCGCCGTGAAAGGGGGCGTTAGCCGGCGACCGGTCCTTCGGCCGATCTAGCGCTCGATCTCAGCGTTGCGATCCATGCTCCAAGCTTGACCTAAAAAGTCGTGCCATCGCCTGCCGTATTTGTTCGGCCGGAGACGCTTTACCACCGACAAGCCGTCCACCCGCCACGGCCCTTGCGCCGCGCCTGCGCCTGCGCGCCACGCAGCTGCAGTAGGTAGGCAGCGCCGAGCCCTCTCGGCTTCTCATAGACGACGACGCGCGCCCATCCACGGCGCACCACAGCACTCCCGTAATCATCGCCTCGCCGGTCGACCAGACGTGCCAAGCGCCGGTCGTACCGGTCCGTTCGGGGCAACCCCGACACACGGCGCAACTCGAGTTCATGACGGTTGCGCGCCCAGCGGCGAGCGAACTTCCTGGCCTGCCGTCCGCCGCACGTCGGTCGCCCGTAACGCAAGCGCGAGGACTCCCCAGCGTCGATGAGAGCCACCCGTACCGTGACGAGCTCGTTGCCCTGCTGGACCTTGAAGGTATCGCCATCGATTGCCTCCGGACGCTCGCCCGCAGCGACCCCGATGCCGGCGATCCTCGAGAGCGCGTCCGCAAGCAACCGCGTCACGGTGCCGTCACGGCCGGAAAGCGCTCCTGTGGCGATCGCCAGCACAGCGATGGTCATCAGGACGATCCCGATCCGCCGCAGGGCGCGTATCAACGTCGGCAAAGATGGATGGCGGCCGACATAGGACCGAGAAGCTAGGCCCTTGTCCGGATGGCTTCTCAGCAACCCAAAGTCCAGAAGGACGCGTATCTCACCGCTTCACGCCTTGGGCGGTGCCGAGCGAACCGTGCGTCTCTTAGTTGAGTCGCGCCTGCATCGAGCGCAATTCGACGCGGAGCGCCTCTTGCACGTGCGACTCCGCCGGCAGCGCCATCCGCATCGATGCAGCGCGGATAGCGGCGCCGAGGTCCCCGCGGCGCCGGTAGCTGGACGCGAGGTTGTTCAGCATCCGCATGGCGATCTCGTGCGCAGTCCATGGGCGCACGTGATCGAGCGTGGCGTCTTCTTCTATGCGGTCGCCGCCGGAGAAGGGGTCCACCAGCACCGGCGTGTCTGTGCCGAAATGGCCGACGACGAAGTGACCGGGCAGCCCGACTCCGGCCAGAGGAATGTCAGCCCGACGAGCGACTTCCACGTAGACGACGGACAGCAAGATCGGTAGGCCACGCCGCCGCTTGAGCACCACATCGAGCATGGAATTGTCGGGGTGATCGTAGTTGTCCTGATCTCCCACGAAGCCGTGCTGGCCGGCGAGCAGCTCGACGACGACTTGGATCTGCTCCGCGCGACCGCGAGTGGATCGCGCGCTGGCACGCAGTTCGGCTCCGAGCGTGTCGAGGTCCGCTAGAGCGCCCTCGACGTCGACTTCACGAAACTCGGCGGCCAGCGCCAAAGTCAGGGCATCAAGCGGCGCGTCCGGCTCCGCGGCCAAATCGGCGAAACTGGGAAAGCTCGGCATCGCCTCATTGTGGTAGCACGGACGCTGAGAGCGCTCGGATTTGAAGATGACTCAGCGCCGCGTTGTTCCGCTGGACCTCGCTGGGCGAAAATGGCCGGGCCACTGCTGATGGGGTATCCGGGCTATCTCCCGGATCTCGCCGATTAGACCCCATTCGTCGCCACCGAGGCGCGAGAGCGGCTTGAGCTTGCCGATCGCCGGCCTGCCGTCACTGAGGACGCTGGCCGCAACGGCCGCGTGGACCACGCGCCCGAGCACCAGTGTGCAGCCGGCCACTGGCACGGTTTGATGCAAGACGCACTCCAGCGCCACCGGGGAGCGAGCGACACGCGGCGCCAACACCCGCGTGCTGGCCTCTCGCTCCAAGCCCACCGCCTCGAATTCCGATACGCCGTGGGGGAAGTCCGTGCCCGTTGCGTTGGCCTCCTCGAACAGTGCTTCAGGCACCAGGTTGACGACGAACTCGCCGGTCGCCTCGATGTTGACGAGTGAATCCTTGTGGCCAACCGAGGTGAACTGGACCACAGGCGGATCCGTGCAAGCCACTGTGAAGTAGGAGTGCGGCGCGAGGTTGTCGACGCCTTCAGGAGACGTCGAGGAGATCCAAGCGATCGGTCGCGGGACGACGACCGAGTTGAGCAGCTTGTAGAAGTCGCGCGCGCCAACGGCGACGGGATCAAAATCCATGCGCATGGCGCAGAATCTTGCCGGGTCGGCGGCGTGAGGCCTTTGAAGGTCCTGGCGATGAACGGGTTCTCGGCGAGGAACTCGGGAAAAGTGCTCTGGATAACGAGGGGCGAGGCAAAGGAAAAGCCGATGAACGACCCGAACGTGCCGCTGTAGAGAAACGACATCACTCAGGTCTGGCTGTACTTGCGCGCTGTGACGTAGGACTTACTATCGGCTTTGGGCTGCGTCAGCGAATCCATCCGCAACCAAGCCCGGATCGCGGCTAGCGCAATCACGGCATCCACATCAACCCGGCGATGTCTTGGGGAATGACCACCTCGCGAAGTGGGCGTAAGTCGCGGCATGACGCAACCTAAGGTGGGTGGTGAGCAGTTTCATCCTCCTATAGGCAAAAGAGCTTCGTTCGCATGTCCAGGATCTTCGGCGGTAATGAACGGATGAATCTGCGGCCGCGCGGGTGGCGGCCCTACCACGCGGCGACCGGTGTGTTGGCGATCGCTGCCGGCCTCGGCGCTTCTGAGCTTGCAGCCGCTCTAGTGCCCGGTGCGCGCTCACTTGTCATCGGCGTCGGCGACGCGGTGATCGACTTGGTGCCCGCTCCAGTCGAACGGGCGGCGATCGACTTGCTGGGTACGGCGGACAAGCCGTTCCTGCTGGCGAACATACTGGTCATTTCTGCGGTGGTCGGGGCCGTGCTGGGGATCGTGGCTGCGCGGCGTCCCGCCGTGGCGTTGGCGGGGATCGCACTGTTGACCGTTCTCGGGATCGCGGGAGAGCTCACAGACCCGCGCTCGGAGGCGGGCGGAGTGGTCGTCGTCGGGCTCGTCTACGGGATTGCCGCCGCAGCAGCACTGCTTGGATTGCGCGCGATCCTCGTACGGGGTGCGCGGACATCGGCTGAGTCGGTCACTCTCTCCCGGGCGGACGGGCCTGTTGCACGCCCGGCGCCCGAGCCCGGCGACCCGACAACCGTCGCCGTCGGCAACCGGCGTAGCTTCCTCAAGGCCGCGGTCGTGTTGTCCTTCAGTGCTGGCCTTGCCGGGTTGAGCGGACAATTCCTCGCCGGCCGGCAACGCGTGGAACAGTTGCGCAGCCTCGTCCGGCTTCCCAAAGCCGCGAGGGCGGCCGCGGCCGTGCCGGCGGGCGCGTCACTGCCGGTGGACGGCGTTTCGCGCTTGTTCACGCCAAACAAAGCCTTTTACCGGATCGACACCGCGCTGTCGGTGCCGAACGTGGACCCGCAGGACTGGCAGCTCTCGGTCAAGGGCATGGTCAAGCGCCCGTTCTCGTTGAGCTACGACGAACTCATGGATATGCCCCAGGTGCAAGCCGACGTCACGCTTGCCTGTGTTTCCAACGTGGTCGGTGGAGAGCTCGTGGGCAACGCCCGCTGGCAGGGGGTACTGCTGCGCGATCTGCTCGACCGTGCGGGAGTTCGCGGTGGCTCCACGCAGCTCATCGGGCGGTCCGTGGACGGCTTCACTGCCGGCTTTCCGGTTTCTGTCGCCATGAACAGGGAGAACGCGATGGTTGCGGTGGGGATGAACGGCGAGCCGCTGCCCCTCGCGCATGGGTTCCCGGCGCGACTCGTCATTCCGGGGCTGTACGGGTACGTGTCCGCGACGAAGTGGCTGTCGTCGATCGAGCTGACGACCTGGGAGGCGGCCTCGGGCTATTGGATCCCTCGCGGATGGTCGCGCGAAGCGCCGATCAAGACGCAATCGCGCATCGACGTCCCCAAGCGGGGAGTGAAGGTTGCCGCGGGCACACGACCGATCGCCGGAGTGGCGTGGGCTCCGACGCGCGGCATCGAGCAGGTTGAAGTGCGCGTCGACGACGGGCCTTGGGAGCAAGCGGAGCTCGCCGACGCCATCAACGACGAGTGCTGGCGGCAGTGGAAGCACGGCTGGAACGCGACCCCGGGCAATCACACGATCACGGTGCGCGCCACCGACGGTGACGGCCGTACTCAGACGGCCAAGCGTCAAGACGTCCTGCCGAATGGTGCGACCGGCCACCACACGGTTCTAGTCGAAGTGCAGGCGGCATAGGTCCCCGCGGGGAGTCAGACGTCGTAGTCGTCGCCTGTCCGCGCGACCCGTACTTCACTGCCAAACGCGGCTGCCGCCTCTCGCTCGACTCGCTTCGTATCCAGCTCGTCGGTGACGTGCACGAGGACAAGCCGTTTGGCGCCTGCCCGGCGACCGTGGTCTCCGGCCTCCGCCGGGGTCAGATGACCCCGCGGCCCCTCGCGTTCGGGCTCGGTTATCGACGCTTCGATCAGCAACAAATCCGTGTCGGCTGCCAGCTCGACCAGGGCGTCGCTGGGCCCGTGGTCCGCTCCGTAGGTGATGCGCGAACCGCTGGGAGACGACGCGATGTCGATCGCTCGCGTGGGGCCGAAGTGCGGGACTTCAGTGAACCGGATGCCCAGCGGGCCCACTTCGATGCGGTCTTCGGTCTCGTACTCGCGCAACTCGAAAGCATCTTCGATCAGCGTCTCGCTGCCCCAGCTTCCCACGATGCGGCGGAAGAACTCGGCCGACCCGGGCGGAACGTGCAGCACCGGACGCGTGGGGTGGTCGCGAGCGCGGGGACTGTAGGTGAGGGCGTAGGAAAACGGGACCAGGTCGAGGAAGTGGTCGGCGTGCAGATGCGAGATCACGACGGCGTCGACGTCGAAGTAGTCGACCGTCTCGCGCAACCGGGAGAAGACCCCGTTGCCACAGTCGACCAGCAGCGTCGTGTCGCCATCACGCACGAGATAGCCGCTGCACGCTCCGCCGGCGTCTTCCCAAGACGGAGACTTCCCGAGCACCGTCACCCGCATCGAAGTAGCTCCCGCGGCCAACGTGCTCTCACGGACAAAGCTGACTGCATGCCGCGCTGGTACCCGTGTCGGCTGCCTCGCACCCGCAGCCTCCCAATCAGTCTCCCGCCGGATCCTCCCGGTGGGTGAACCGGCGCTGGCTGACCTCGCCCAACCGAGCGCGCCGCTGCTTCTGCTTGTACATGGCGGCGTCCGCGGCCTGTAGAGCCGTTGTGGGCGACGTGATCGAGATGCCGTCAAGCAGCGCCGTTCCGCAACTTCCCCCTGCGACGATTCGCTCACCGTCGGCCATCACAGTCGTGCTCGAGATGGCCCTCTCGAGGTCGCGCGTGATGACCTTGGCCTGGTTCTCGTTGACGTGTGAAAGGAGCACGGCGAACTCGTCGCCCCCGACGCGGGCCACGTAATCGGTGCTGCGCAGCCTGGCCTTGAGGCTCAGTGCCACCGCGCGCAACAGTTCATCGCCGGCATGGTGTCCGTGACGATCGTTGACTTCCTTGAAGTCGTCCAGATCCAAGAAGACGAGCGCAGATTGCTCCCCGTAGCGCCGCGCGTGCTCCAGCGCTGCCCCGAGCCGCTCCTCCAGCTGTCGCCGGTTGATGGCGCCCGTCAGCGGGTCCAGGTGCGCCTCTGCCCGCAACTCCGATTCGAGCTTTTTCTGCTCTGAGATGTCGTGCACTTGAGCGATGAAGTGCAGCCGACGGTTGTCCTCGTTGCGCACGAGCGACACCGACAGCAGCACCCAGATGACGGATCCGTCACGGCGGACGTAGCGCTTTTCTACGCGATAGGAACTACTCAGTCCTCCCAGCACTGCGGCGAGCTGGCGGCGGTCGGCGTCGGCGTCCTCGGGGTATGCGAGGTCGCGAAAGTGCCGGCGCCGCAATTCGGCCGCGGAGTAGCCGGTGAGTTCGGAAAGGGCGGCATTGACGCGCATCAGACGACCATCGAGCGACACGACCGCCATGCCGATCGGCGCGTGATCGAAAGCCTGCTGGAATTCCTGCACGGCTTGGCGCATGCGCCGCTCGATCAATCGCTCTCGCGAGATGTCGCGCAGCAGGAGGGAGATGCCTACGACGTCTTCGCTCGCATCGCGCAGCGGAGAAAAGGTGCCGCGCAGCGGGAATTGCCGGCCCCCGCGACGCACGCCCTCGAGCGTGCCGTGCCAAGGCTTGCCGCTCAGCGCCACCTTCCGAGCAGAGGCAGCCGTCGAGCTGTCTTGTGAAGTCAACCGCGCCGCGTCGAGGCCGATCAGCTCGTGCTCCTCATAGCCGAACATGTCGCATGCCGCCGCGTTGGCCGAGATCACGCGCTCCTCGAAGTCCGCCGCGATGATCGCGTCCCCGCTGGACTCGACCACGGACGCCAGCTGCTCTGCTCGCTGTTGCTGTGCCAAGCGGTCGGTTACGTCGGACGCGACGGCCATCACTCCCAGCGGAAGGCCATCGCCGTCGGGCAACAACACGAAGCGGATCTCATACGTGCGTCCGGTTGCGCTTGGCGCCAGGCGGTCGGTTGTCGTCGTCCCGCGCATCCCCGCCCGGGCGAGTTGCTCCACCGCCGCGGAGTCGCGAGTCAAGGACTCGACCAGCTCGAACAGCGGGCGGCCGCGGGCGGCGGTGGCCGACTGACCAAGAACCCGAGAGCCGCCGCCGCCGATGTAGGTGCAGGACAGCGAGGCGTCGAACACCATGACGATCGTCTCCGGCAGGTTCTCGATCAGCAGCTGCTGCCGAGCTTCGCTGGCCGCCAGGGCAAGTTCCGACCGCCGGCGGTCGGTGATGTCGCGCGCCGTGCTGTAGTGCAGCCGCTGGTCGGGAACGGGTTGGCTGACCCACTCCAGCCAACGCCAGCTGCCGTCGCGGGCGCGGTAGCGGTTGATGAAGCTGTGAGACCCGCTGACCGTCGAGCGCTTGGCCTCCGCTTGAGTGCGGGCGACGTCGTCGGGGTGGACGAGGTCGAAGGAACGCTGACCCAGCAGCTGCTGTTCGGTCCAGCCCAGCGAAGCAGTCCAAGCCGGGTTGACGCGGACGAAGCGCCCGTCGAAGTCCACGACCGCCATCAGGTCGCGACCGAGCCCGAAGAACGGATCGGTCCTGTCAACCGAATCCGCCTGCACCCCCGACGCGTTCACGATGCTGGTCCTTCCTCGACGTCTGCGACGCCCGTAGTACGTGTACTGGTGTTTGTTCCCGCAAACACCAGATTCCGATCGCAGTAGCGGTCGACGCACCCGCGTTGTGCGAGTTTTCGACCGGCACGCCCCGGCGGGGCCGGCTTCTAGGACCAAGCGGACAACTACTCTGAGAAGCGAATGGCGGTTCGCAACATCTCTCTGGAGTCCGCTGGGCCACTGGTCCGCGACGTCATGCTGCGGGAAGCGAGAACCGTTCCGGGAGCCACCACGCTCGCCGAAATCGCCCCGGAGCTCGACAACCCGCGCGTGCGGATGATCCTCGTCGCCGACGGCCGGCGCTACTTGGGATCAGTGGCGCCGGAACGCCTGGATCCGCTCATCAGTCGATCGACGGCCTTGTCGCAGCTTGCGGACTTTGATGCACCCAGAGTGCATCCCGACGATCCGGTAGTGGTCGCGCTGCAACTCCTCGAGAGCAGCGGCAGTGATCGGCTACCGGTGGTCACTGCCGAAGACCAACTCGTAGGGCTCGTCTGCTTCAACCGCAGGCGCGGACATTTCTGCGTGGACGCGGAGCGTCCGTCGATCTAGTTCGAGTCGGCGGTAAGCCGCAGGCAGGCTGGGCACGCGCCTCGCAACATCTTGTCCTGCGGTGGGCGTCAGCTTTCGGTGAGCTCCTGCGCCGCCGCCGACAGTTGAAGGATCACGTCGGCCTGGGCGACAGGTTGTGCCGCGGGTGCGGCAGCTGATTGGGCGGCTTGAGTCATCGAGGCGCGGGCATTGTCAAGAGTCATCGCCTGTAGCGCCACGCCGATCGAGAGGTTGTTCATGGTCGCATGATCGACGGTCGCGTACGAAGCCTCTACGGCAGCGGACCGGGGTGGACGAAGCGACGACGAGTCCTTCAAATTGCCGGGCAAAAGCCGTATTCCGGGATGCCGGCGATCAAAAGACCACTGTGCCAGCCGATCACGAGCGCAGATGCGCTACCTCGAAAACCTGAGTGCAAGCGCACGACTACTCGTCCGGAGCCTCGCGTGGCTACTCGCCGTCGGAGTGCTCGCTTATGGCGTCAAGGGGCTGATCGAGCCGGGAAACGAGCAACTCGGGCTGATCCTGACCGCAGTCCTGTGCACAGGCGGAGCCGTACTGATCAGCTTGCGTCCGCTATTGCACGCGGCTGACCGTTCGGCTTGGAACTGGATCGCGGCAGGAGCGAGCGTGTGGGCGCTGGGCTTTTGGTGGAGCCTGCTCGCTCCCGTTTCCGACGGCGCTGCCGTTTCCTTCGCTGATGTGCTCTGGCTGAGCTTCTACCCCGCGGTCTACGTGGGCGTGTACCGCCTCGTCAAAGGCGAGCTCTTGCGAACTTTCCGCAGCATCTGGCTGGACGGGGTCGTCGGGGGATTGACGGCCGCGGCGCTAGCCGGCAGCTTCTTGTTGAAACCGCTGATTGCGTTCGAGGGCGGCGATTGGCTGACTTTGGCCGTCTTGAGCGCCTATCCCGGCGGCGACATGGTGCTGTTGGCGTTCGTCGTCGGCGCTTTCGCCTTGCGCGGGTGGCGACCCGGACCGGCGCTTGCCTTGATCGGGGCGGGGTTGACCGCCTTGGCCGCCGCGGACGCCGTCTACCTCATGGACGTAGCGGCGGCACCTGCCCGAGCCGGTGTGCTTACCGATCCCCTATGGCCATTCGCGCTTCTGTTGGTCGGATTCGCGGCCTGGCAGCCGCCGTACGAGAAGCCGCTGTGCAAGCAACGAACCTGGCGGATCTTCTTCATGCCAATCGTCTTTACGCTCGGTTCTGGAGTTGTGCTCTTGTTCGCTTTGGAGCACTCGCGCGCCGGCGTGCTCGTGCTGGCGGCTGCTTCGATCCTGCTCGGAGTCGTCCGGATCGCTTTGACGTGCCGGGAGATGCAAGCCATCAGCGACTTGAGTCAGCAAGCCTTGACGGACGAGCTGACGGGTCTGGGCAATCGCCGCCATATCCTGCGCGCGCTCACCGAACTGCTGCAAAGCGCGCAAGAAGAAAAGCGCTGCCTGGTCGTGATGCTGCTCGATCTGGATCGCTTCAAGGAAGTCAACGACACTCTTGGGCACGTGGCCGGCGACGCGCTGTTGCGCGCACTGGGCCCTCGCTTGTTGCGCGCGGGGCCTCGCGATGCCGTCATCGCCCGCCTGGGCGGAGACGAGTTCGCGGTCCTGTTGCAAGACCCGGCGAGCATTGCCGAGCCGCTCGCTTGCGCGAATCGACTGCGGGCTGTGGTGGCTGAGCCGTTCGAATACGCCGGAATCCGAGTCGATGTGGATGTCAGCATCGGCATCGCGGTGTTTCCGGCGCACGGAGACGAGAGCGGCGCGCTATTGCGGCGCGCCGACGTCGCGATGTACCAGTCAAAGCACCACCACAACGGGCCGCGTATCTACGACCCGGCGTTTGACTCGAACTCGCGCCAGCGGCTATCGCTGATGTCTGACCTTCGTGCCGCGCTACCGCAAAAGCAATTCGTCCTGCACTACCAGCCGCAAGCCCGGACCGAGGACGGTGATCTCGTGCGGATGGAGGCGCTGATCCGCTGGTCCCATCCCCAACACGGCCTTCTAGGCCCCGACAAGTTCCTCGACTTCATCGAACCGCTTGGGCTGGCCGACGCGGTGGCCGCCTACGTTATCGACCACGCCCTGCGCCAGTGCGCGACATGGCTGCGCGCGGGGCTCAACGTCCCGGTGGCCGTCAACCTCTGGCCTAAGAACCTGCTCGACCCGACTTTGCCCGACACGGTCGTGGCGCTGCTCGCCCACCACCAGGTGCCCGGTTCGATGCTGCAGCTAGAAGTCACCGAAGACACACTCCTGCTCGACGCGGATCGCGCGGTCGCCGTG
>JADDQZ010000025.1:19526-34947 GCA_016781085.1 Actinomycetota bacterium | reverse complement strand
TACCGTCGAACTCGCACATGGACTGGGTTTGCGTGCTGTCTGCGAGGGAGTTGAGGATGACGCCACTTGGCAACGCGTGCGAGAGCTGGGCTGCGAGATTGCTCAGGGCATGCTCTTGTCACGCCCGATGCGGGCGGCAGAAGTGGCCGGTTGGCTCGCGCGCCGCGCTGCCTTCTCATTGCTGGAAGACCCGCGCCCGCGGGCGGCAAAGCCAACGCCGGCCACTTAGCGTGGGCAACACGAGACGCGCCGGGCAACGCTCGGCTCCGCTGCGCGGCGTGGGCAGGAGCGACGGAACAGGCGCGTCCGTGCCTGCGGCTTGACGGCTCAGTTTGGGGACGTCAATCGCAACTGCCGGCGCACCAACAGATCCCCGACGATCGAGCCAAGCGGGCCGGTGGTGACCAGCACCAAGGCCGGAAACCACCACCCCCAGCGGCCGTCGAGTGACCCTTTCGCGGTCAGGCCGAGCAGGGCTAGAAAACCGAACCCGTGGATCGGTCCGATGATCGATATCGCGCTCTCGTTGCGATTTATGAACGCGACGTAAAGCAAAACCAGTAGAAGCAATGCGTCAAGCACGCCGATCACCAGGACGACGTTGAGCAGGCGTCGGGTGGAAGCAGTGTCGGGCGTGGGATCGCTTACGGCCATGTAAGTGAGAAGTGTGGGTCGCTTTTAGTTGGGCAGGGCGGCAAGCACGCGTTCGACGGCTTGCTCGAGCGGCTCGCCACCGATGATCGTGAGCTCTGGGTGACTGGGCGGCTCATACGGGTCGTCGACCCCGGTCATGCCGCGCAACTCGCCCTTGCGCGCCCTGGCGTACAACCCCTTGGGGTCGCGTCGCTCGCACTCCTCCAGCGAAGTGGCGATGTGAATCTCGAAGAAGGCCAGGCCGCGCCGCTCGTGGACTGCACGCGCCGAGTCCCGGTCGGCCGCGAAGGGAGAGACGAGCGATGCGATCGCTACGACTCCCGCTTCGGCCAGCAGAGCGGCAGCGTGAGCGGTTCGCCGCACGTTCTCCGTGCGGTCTTCAGCGGAGAAGCCGAGGTCGCCGTTGAGCCCATGGCGGAGGTTGTCGCCGTCGAGGCGCAGCGCGGGACGGCCTGAGCGCACCAGCTGCGCTTCCAGCGCCGCGCCGATCGTCGACTTACCCGACGCCGGCAAGCCAGTCAGCCAGACGGTTGCGCCGGTGAAGCCGAGCGCCGCACGGCGGTCGGCGACGGTCAGCTCACCCGCGTGCCATGTGACGTTCGGGCTGCTCATCGGGCCTCGATGCCGGAGAGCGCGCGCCCGCGCAGTGCCCAGCTGCTCATCCAGCCACCATGCCGGCGCCGACGGTGTCGTTGGTCGCTTCGTCGATCAGGATGAATCCCCCCGTGGCACGGACCTGCTGATAGGGATCGACCATCACCGGCTCGCCGAGGCGTAAGCGGACCCGTCCGATCTCGTTCAAAGCGAGGTGATCGGTCGGCGCGTGCTCGAGCGACACCACGTCCAGACGCTCAGGAATGGCGTCAAGGCGGGCGCGAACCGTGCGCGTCGTGTGCTTGAGGACGTACCGATCTCCCGCGGTCGCCTGGCGATCGCCGAGCCAGCAGACGGTCGCCTCCAACTCGCGGCGCGGCTCTGGAGCGTCGTCTACGTGGGTGATCATGTGCCCGCGGGCAACGTCGAGCTCGCTGTCGAGGCAGACGGCCAGTGACAAGCCCGCCGAAGCCTCTTCCAGCTCGCCGTCGGGACCTTCGATGCGCCTGATGCGCGCGCGCTCTCCCGAAGGCAGGACGAGGATCTCCTCGCCAACGCGTAGGACTCCGGCTTCCAGCCGGCCGGCGTAGCGGCGGTCGATGGCGCGGCCCTCTGTGCCCGGCCGGATGACGAGCTGGACCGGAAGGCGCGCCGGCTGCTGGGTCGGTGGTACCGCTGTCGGAACGGTTTCGAGGTAGCCGAGCAGCGCGTCGCCCTTGTACCAGGGCGTGTTCGCCGACAGCTCGACGACGTTGTCGCCCTTGAGGGCGCTGATGGGGATGAAGGTGACGTCTTCGATGCCGAGTCGCGTGGAGAAGTCGAGGAACTCGCGCACGACGCCGTCGAAGGCTTCTTCGGAGTAGTCGACGAGATCCATCTTGTTCACCGCGACGGCGACGTGGTGGATGCCCAGGAGGTGCGCGATGGTGGCGTGCCGGCGCGATTGCTCGGTCATGCCGTGGCGCACGTCGATCAAGATCATCGCCAGGTCGGCGGTGGATGCGCCCGTGACCATGTTGCGCGTGTATTGCGCGTGCCCCGGCGTGTCGGCGATGATGAAGCGCCGCTTCGCTGTCGCGAAGTAGCGGTACGCGACGTCGATCGTGATGCCCTGTTCGCGCTCGGCGCGCAAGCCGTCGGTCAGCAACGCCAAGTCGAGGCCGTCGTTGCCCCGCCGCGCTGACACGTCTTCGACGTGCTCGAGCTGGTCGGCCAGGACTGCCTTGGCGTCGTAGAGCAGACGCCCGATGAGCGTCGACTTGCCGTCGTCGACGGAGCCCGCGGTGGCGAAGCGAAGAAGATCGGTCATGAGCGGTTCCGGCTGTCGGTTCGGGTGCGCGAATCTGCGAGCGGGAGCACTAGAAATAGCCTTCTCGCTTGCGGTCTTCCATCGCCGCTTCGCTGGCGCGGTCGTCGGCGCGCGTCTCGCCGCGCTCGGTGATGCGCGTCGCCGCGATCTCGTTGACCACGTCATCGAGCGAAGTGGCGTGGGAGCGCACCGCGCCTGTGCAGCTCATGTCGCCGACGGTTCGGTAGCGGACGGAAGTAACGAACGTTTTCTCGTCTTGGAGCAGTTCGGTATAGGGCGAGACGGCGTACAGCATGCCGTCGCGCGGAAATACCTCACGTTCGTGGGCGAAGTAAATCGACGGGAGCTCGAGCTCTTCCGCGCGGATGTACTCCCAGACGTCAAGCTCGGTCCAGTTCGACAGCGGGAACACGCGCACGTGCTCACCGCGGTGAATGCGCCCGTTGTAGACGTCCCAGAGCTCTGGGCGCTGTCGGCGCGGGTCCCACTGGCCGAAGTCGTCGCGGAAGGAGAAGATGCGCTCCTTGGCGCGGGCACGCTCTTCGTCGCGGCGGGCTCCTCCGAACGCGGCGTCGAAGGAGTGCTTCCCGATGGCGTCGAGCAACGTGATGGTCTGTAGCCGGTTACGCGAAGCCCGCGGCCCGGTTTCCTCGCGCACGCGTCCCGAATCGATTGACTCCTGCACGGAGGCGACGATCAGTTCGACGCCGAGCTCGGCGGCGCGGCGGTCGCGGTACTCGATGACTTCGTCGAAGTTGTGACCCGTGTCGACGTGCATCAGAGGAAACGGAATCGGCCCGGGGCGGAAGGCCTTTTCGGCCAGGCGCAAGAGGACGATCGAGTCCTTGCCGCCGGAGAACAGCAAGACCGGCCGCTCCAGCTCCGAGGCCACTTCACGGAAGATGTGAATGGCTTCGGCCTCGAGCGCCTTCAAATGGCTCAGCTGGGGGGTGATGATGGCGGTCATACCTCGGCTGGTGCGGGTTGGGGCTTGTGAGTGGAAGAGTGCGATGGGGAGGCGCCGGCGCCCGATCCGTCGACGGCGCCGGTCACGGGCGGCGGGTGCTGCTGTCCTGGTCGCGAGTCACCCGGACCGTGTGAGCGGTTGCGCAAAGCGAGGAAGGACACGGCGACCAGAACGAGCGGGACGGCAATCAGCACGGGGGCCGGAATCTCCAACCCCGCCTTTCCGAGCAGCGCCATACCAGAGGAAAGCAGCACGATGCCAAGCGCCGGACGCAATCCCCGCTCGGGCAGGCGGGTGGCGAGCGAAGAACCGACCCAGACGCCGGGAATCGAGCCGATCAAGATCGTTCCGGCCAAAGCGAAATCGACGTTGCCTCCGATGATGTGCGCAAAGGCGGCGACCCACAACAGGAGCGCCGCGTGAGCAACGTCGGTTCCCACGACCCGTCGCGGAGAAAGGCGGAAGGCGAGGATCAGACCGATGGCGATCAGCGTGCCAGAGCCGGCGGAAGTGATTCCTAGACACACTCCGACCGTGAAGCCGAGCACGACCGCGACGATCTTGTGCTTGCGCGTGAGCTTGAGGTAGTCGCGCTCGCCGGCGCCGGCCCACACCAGCGCGCGCAGCAACACCAGCGCTCCGGTCAGAAGCAGCGAGGCGGCGACCAAGACGAGCAGGATGTCGGTGAGGTCGAGCCACTCGAGGATTGCTACGCCCAGCAACGCGCCCGGGCATGAGCCGGCCGCCAGCCACAGGGACAGCGGGGTGTCGACCGTTCCTTGTCGGAGATGCCGCCAGCCGCCGACCGTCTTGGTGATTGCCGCGTAGGCGAGGTCGGTCCCGACGGCGACGACCGGCTTGATTCCGAAAAGCAGGATGAGCAGCGGCGTCATCAGCGAGCCGCCGCCCATGCCGGTGGTTCCGACGAGGACGCCGACTCCGAAGCCGAAGAGGATGAGCAGAAGATCCATCAGGCGTGCATCCCGCACTCGGTCTTCGCCGTTCCGGCCCAACGGCCTTCCCGGCCTTCACCTGCGCGCGTGCAATGCGTGCAGCCGATCGATGAATAGCCCTCGTCGTGCAGCTTGTTGTAGGGAAGCCCCCGCTCGAAGATGTAGCGCCAGACGTCGCGCTCACTCCACGTCGCGAGCGGCACCGCCTTGAACAGCCCGTGGAGCTCGTCCCAGGCGTATTCCGGTGTGTTCGCGCGTTCGGGGGACTGATCCCGGCGCAAGCCAGTGAGCCAGCAGTCGGCTTGGGCAAGCGCTTCGCGCAGCGGAACCACCTTGCGCAGATGGCAGCAGCGGTCAGGGTCTGCGTCCCACAGCCCGTCGACCCACTCGCCCTTCCAAGCTTCGACTTTGAACCCGTAGCGCTGCTCGACTTCGCGCCACACCGCGTAGGAGTGCGGAAAGAGGACGCCCGTGTCCAAAGTGAAGATGCGCGCGGCCGGCGCGACCCGCTGCACGAGGTCGACCAAGACCGCCGTTTCCTTCTGCCAGGAAGCGGCGAGCGCGATCCGCTCGGCGCCGAAGCGGTGGACTATTTCGCTGAGAACCGCTTCGGCCCGCTCGACCGGATTTCCGCGGCCGGCGGAAAGGTCTTCCGGCAGCGAAAGCTCCGACACGACCTCGGGTATTGGCGTGTCCGGCGAGTACTCGCGATCTAGCAGCGTGTTCGCCTGTTCAGGCTTCGACGAGCTCAAGGCGCTCACTCCACCACGTCGGCTCGGTGCGCGCCGCGAAGTCACGGAAGGTCTCTTCCGGCTGGTGGTGCTGCTCGTAGAGGGTGAAGATGTTCAGCAGCGTCTCGTTGAGGTCCCAGTGCGGGATCTTCTTGACGACGACGTCGCCGAAGCGCGCGTTGTCCCCCAGTCGGCCGCCGATGCGGATGTCCATCGCCTCCACGAACTTGCCGTCGACCTTCTTGAGCACGCCTTCGATGCCGATGTCGCCGATCTGCTGCTGGGCGCATGAGGACGAGCAGCCCGCGAAGTGCACGCGCAGGTCCTCGCCGTGCCCGTTGGGCAGGACGTGCGCGTCGAGGAAGCGAGCGATTTCGACCGCGCGGCTCTTGGTGTAGACCTTCGCCAGCCCGCAGAACTCCTTGCCGGTGCAGGACTGCACGCTGCGCATGAAGACGGGCGGCGCCGGAGAAAGATCCTGAGACAGCGGCTCGTTGAGCAGGGCGTCGACGTTCTCGTTCTTGACGAACGGGATCAACACGTTCTGTTGATGGGTCAACCGCAGCTCACCGTCGGCACTCCCGTGCTTGCGCGCGAGATTGACGAACTCCGACAGCTGCTCGGCGCGCAGGCGGCCGACCGGCACGCAGAAGCCCACGGAAGAGTGCAGCCCGTCGTGTTGCGGCGTCACGCCGATGTGGTCGTCGCCGTTGAGGCCGCCGTGCGTCTTGACGCCGCGGTGCAGGGGACGCCCGACACGGCGCTCGAGCTCCTCGCGGAAGCCTTCGGGACCCATTGAGTCGATCAGGAACTTGATGCGCGCGCGTCCGCGCTTGGAGCGCAGCTCCTCGGAATCGCGGAAGATCGACACGATCTCTGCGGCGACTTCCGGCGCTTCCTCAGGAGTGACGAAGACGTCGATCCAGCGAGCGAAGCGCGGGGCACTGGAAAGGCCGCCGCCGACGCGCATGTTGAAACCCGCCGTGCCGTCTTCAGCCACAGCACCGGAAAGGGCAAGGTCGTTGATCAGGCCGCGCGCGCAGTCCTCGGCGCAACCGGTGACGGAGATCTTGAACTTGCGCGGCAGGTTGGAATAGAGCTTCTTGCCCAGGAAGAAGTCGTGCAGCGCCTGCGAAGTCGCCTGGCCGTCTACGACCTGGTCGTGGCCGATGCCGGCAAGCGTGCAGCCAACCACATTGCGGGGGATGTCACCGCAGGCGCCCGTGACGGTCAGGCCGACCTCGTCCAGGCGCCCGTAGATGTCGGGAATGTTCTCCACGCGAATCCAGTGGATCTGAAAGCACTGGCGCGTGGTGCAGTCGATGATTCCCCGGCCGTAGTCGGCCGCGATGCCGGCCATCGTCTCGGCTTGGTCTCCGGTCAACACGCCTTGCACGACCTTCACGCGAAGCATGAAGTTGCCGTCCTTGGTGTTGTGCGGGTAGAGGCCGTACCACTTCAGACGGGCCACGTCGTCGTCGGACAGCGCTTCCCACCCCTCGCGGGCAGCCCGCATGAGGTCCGGATAAACGTCCAATCCGTCCTTGTCGGCCTTGATGCGCTCGATTTTGCTCATGAGAAAGGGAGGTCCGGGAGAGGGGCGGGGAGGCGAAAAGTACTAAACCCGATCGGGTTATGCGGATTCACTGTAGCGGTAGCTCCGGCGACGCCCCCCGGACGGGGACATTCGGCTCGTTGAGCCATGCCTCGGATGGGGCGTACGAGTCAGCCCGCTCAATCCCGGCGCAGCGGAATGGTCGTCGAGGGCCGCAACAGCAGCCGTCGGGCAGCTCGATCGAGCCTTCTCCGACATTGCCCTGAAAGTCCGCCAATCGCGGTCGATAAAGGGACTGGGGGAAGATCCAGAAGCCGGTCAAACGGCAACTGGCGCAAATCGCGCGGCCGGCCCTCGGAAGCCGGCCGCGCGACACGCGCTCGGGACGCAGCGGGTCAAGCCGGGGCCACAGCGGGAGTCGACCACGTCCCCGGTACTCGGGTTGTAAGCGGTCCGCGCCCACGCGCGTGATTTCGTTGCTAGATTTGCCTCGGCTTGGTGGGCGTAGCTCAGTTGGTAGAGCTCCGGGTTGTGGTCCCGGTGGTCGCGGGTTCGAGCCCCGTCGCTCACCCCTCAAGAGGCTCGCACACTGCGGTTCTGGTTGATTGCCGCCGAGGCCTACCGCATGCGCAGCGCAAACGCGGCACAATTTCTCGCCGCGTCAAGTTGTGTCGCGTTCGGCAAGCGGCGGCGATGAACGCACTCATGTGACCGCCACGAGCGCGCCGTGGAGTTGCGTGGTGCAGCGCTGGATTGGCGGATCGAGACGTGGCAACCTACACCGAGGTGCTCGCCGCCATGCGTTGGCGCGGGGAAGCGAGAGTCATGGCGTACGTCTGCGTGAGGCGCTGCCCCGGGCAGCGGAGTCTCCGCTGATGATCGTCGTAATCGCTGCCGCGGGGACGGCCGGCGTGCAGGGCCGGGTCGCCGGATGAGAAGCGTTTCTGACCGCGAACTCCGGGTCACGCCAGCGTGGCCGTGGCCGGCGTCTCCGCGCTGGGCCGCCGCCTCTGCGCCTCCGATCGCCGCTCAGCTGCGGCGACGACGATCCCACCCACCAGGGCAGCCACCAGAGTCATCGAGAGGAGCGCGCTGGCAGCGCCGAGCGACCGGCTCGCTATGACGAGCGGTGCTAGTCCTACGGCGAGGGAGCTCCCGAGGGCGCGCGCAGCGCCCGCGCGCGCGAGAGCCGCCGTCATGCCGGCAACGGACGCCTGCCCGGCGACGCGCGCGTCCATCATGCCCTCGAAGGCAGTCATCGAGAGTCCCGCGAGGACTTGCGCGAAGACGAGGCCGGCGACATGCCAAGGTGCGGCGATCCAGCCGACGATCATCCCGATTCCCAGGAGCGGCCAGGTGAGGCGCGGGTGGTCAGCACGACGAGCGGCCAAGCCGGCGACGCGGGGAGCGAGAAAGGATCCCAACGTGAACGCGAGCGCCGAGGCGACCACCGCCGCTCGTCCGTACAGCTCGGAGGCGAGCGCGGCCGACAGCAGCGTCGGGCCGGACGCCAGCGCCATGACCCCGAAGCCCGCCAACAGCGGCCCGGCATCCTTGGCTAGCGAGCGGCTGGCGGGCATCCGAGGCGACCGCGCGACGCGCGAGCCGCCGGCGACGACGAGCGTCGGAACGAGCGACGCCGCGTATGCGGCGATCACGGTCGTGAGGACGACGTCTCCGATCCCGTCTCCGGCGCCGACCGGGAGCAGCGCGGCGACGGCCACGCCTACCGCCTCGATCGCCGCGATCGCCATCGCGTAGAACGTCATGGTGCCGGCGCCGGAATCAATTGCCGCGACCTCGGCACGCATGCCGGCATATCCCGTCCAGCCCATCGCACTGGTCAGCGCTACCGCCGACGCTATGGCCGGCAACGGTGCGTCCGCCAGCAGCAGGGCGAAGGTCACCACGCGGAGGAAGGCCTCCGCGCATGCCGTCGCGCGGAGAAGCCTCCTGCCGTCGAGATGCGCGGCGATGAAGCTCGTAGCGGAAGCCGAAAGCGCAACGCCGAGGAGCATCGCTCCGGCATAGGTGCCGGCCGCCCCGAGACCCTGCGTCTCGACGGCAAGCAGCGTGAACACGGTCCAGCCGAGGGCGAGACCGAACGAGTCGACGACGCCGGCCGCGACCAGCGCGTGTAGCCGCGTGACGCGCATCAACGCTTCCGGAGTCCCGCGGTGCTCACTTCACCCGATGAAGCGCGGGGTCGGTGGTGGGAAGCCGTTGAAGTTGGTCGCGTACGAGAGCGTGTAGGCGCCGGCCGAGCCGATGTAGAGCTGATCGTCGACATCGATCGTGGTGGGCAGCGACGCTCCGAAGAACATCGTGTCCGAGCTGTCACAGGTAGGGCCCGTCACAGTAAAAGGCTCATGCGCAGCCGAAATGTGGTCCGGTCGCGAGCTCCAGAGCGGAAAGCGCCATGGGTTCATGGACTGCTGGGTTTCCATGAGACCGTGGTACGCGCCGACATCGAGGTAGAGCCAGTTTTCGCCCGCGCGGACTTCACGCCCCAAAACACTGGCCACCAGCACGGCGCTCTCGGCTGCGAGGTAGCGCCCCGGTTCCGCCACGAGGTGCTCGGGGATGTAGGGAAGCAGTTCGTCAAGCGCCGCCATGACGGTTCCGCCGATGAGGTCCAGGGACGGGACGCTTTCAACGTATCGGGCGGGGAAGCCTCCGCTGAGGTTGATCATCTCGAGCTCGATCCCGTCGTCGGCCAGCCGGGTCAGCAGACGGCCCGTCGCCGCGATCGCCTGCCGCCATGCGTTCGGCGAGGTGCACTGCGATCCGACGTGGAACGTCACCCCGTAGGGGCGGAGCCCGAGGCTCTTTGCAAGCTGGAGAAGGGCGCGCGCCTCGTGCGCCTCGGCTCCGAACTTGCGCGACAGCGGAAAGACGCTCGTGCTGTCGTCGACGCGCAGGCGCACGTATACGGCCGCGCCGGGAGCGTGTGTCGCGATCTTGTGCAACTCGCCCTCGGAGTCGAACGCGAAACGCCACAGGCCCGCCTCGTGGGCAGCGGCGATGTGGCTCGCCGGCTTCACCGGATTGCTGTAAAGGACGTCTGCCGGGGCGACGCCGTGCCGCTGGAGAAGTTCAAGCTCCCCGAAAGATGCCACCTCGAACCCGGAGCCGACTTCGGCCAGTGCCGTGATCACTTCAGGTGAATCGTTGCACTTGACCGCGTAGTGACAATCGATCCCGGGCATGGCCGTGGACACGCGCGCGTAGCGGTCACGGATGGTGGCGAGGTCGCACATGAGGTACGGCGTCGGATGCTCGAGCGTTGCGAGGAAGCCCGGACTGAGGGTCTTCGGCCAATTGCTGGGCAGCCGCAGCTGCGCGTGATGATCTGCGACCGCGAGGCGCACCGATAGCTCCTTCTCGACTCGGTTCGCGCTTCATGACGAGCGCTTCCGACGCTTATCGGCCGGCGCGCCACAACTTTGAGGCGCGGTCCGAGATCCGACGCACGCCTCAACTACACGGGACCAGGACCGATAACGGCTAAACATGTCTCACACCGGCCTGTCACGGCGCTACGTCACCGAATCGTCGGCCGCGTTCGTGGTCGTCGTCATGTGGACCGTCGTGATCTACACCGGCTACGGCGGTCCTAACGTTTCGCAGGCGGTTTCGAACGTCGGCCTCGCGGCGGTCGCGCTCGCCGCCGCCCTGGCCCGCGTGCTGGCCGCGCGGCGCCGACGCGGCAGTAATCGTCGGGTGTGGGCCCTGCTCGCGGCTTCGGCATTTTCCTGGGGTTCGGGTCAGATCATCTGGACCTGGTACGAGTCGGTGCTCAAGCAGGAACCGTTCCCATCCCTGGCCGACGTCGGGTACCTCGGCGCGGTTCCGCTCGCGGCCGCAGCGCTGCTGTCGCTACCAACCGCCGCCCAAACCCTGGCCGGTCGCGTCCGAGCGGTCCTGGACGGCCTCATGATCGCGACCTCGCTGCTGCTGACGAGCTGGGTTCTCGTCCTCGGACCCGTGGTCGAGGCCGGCGGAGAGAGCCTCGTGATTCAGGCGATCAGTCTTGCCTACCCGATCGGAGACGTCGTCCTCGCGACCATCGTCGTCTACGTGTTGCTGCGGACACGACAGCAGCCGCACGCGCGGGACCGATTCCCGCTGCGGCCTGTCGGGCTCGGCCTCGTAGCGATCGCGATCGCTGACAGCGGCTTCGTTTACCTCCAGCTCACCGAGACTTACGCCTCCGGAAGTCTTATCGACGCCGGCTGGTTCCTCGGCTACGTGTTGCTCCTCGTCGCAGCCCGCAAGCCGGCGACGTCGGTCTCCGACGACGAGCACACGACACAAGAGGGACGTCCCCTCGGCATACTCCTGCCCTATGCCGCCGTGGCGCTCGCGCTCGCGACGAGCTCGGTCGAATTGCTGCGGACCGGGTCTGTTGACCACTTCGTCTCGTGGACGCGGACGGCGATCATCGTGTTGATGGTGATGCGACAGATTCTCACCTTGCTCGAGAACCTCTCGCTCACCCGGCATCTCGAGGCGCGCGTGGCCGAGCGCACCGCGGAGCTGCGCGCGAGCGAGCAGCGCTTTCACGCCCTCGTCAAGCACAGCTCAGACGTGGTTACTGTTGTCGACGTCGATTCGACCGTCGTGTATCAGAGCGAGTCCGTGCACCGCGTCTTCGGGCGTGACTCACGAGAGCTGGTGGGCAAGCCGCTGACGACGATCTTCGACGGCGCGAGCGCCGCCCGCCTGCGCGACGGGCTTACGGAGGCGGCACGCGAGTCCTACGGCATGCGCGTCCTCGAGCTCACCGTGCCTCACCAAGACGGAAAGTCGAGCGAGATCGAGATCACCATCACCAACCTGATGGACGACCCGAGCGTACGCGGATTGGTCCTTAATACGCGTGATGTCACAGAACGCCGCCGCCTCGAGAACCAGTTGGTCCACGAAGCTTTCCACGACTCGCTAACGGGCCTCGCCAATCGCGCCCTGTTCAAGGACCGCGTCGAGCGCGCCTTGAGCCGCCGCTCGCGATGCGAAGACTCCGTCGCCGTGTTGTTCCTCGACCTCGACGGGTTCAAGGAAATCAACGACAGCCTCGGGCACGCGGCCGGCGACATGCTGCTGAAGCTCGTCGCGCAGCGGTTGTCCGACTGTGCGCGGGCCAGCGACACGGTGGCCAGGCTCGGCGGGGACGAGTTCGCGGTGCTGGTCGACGCCGCCGGCAGCGAGCAGGGAGCGCCTGCTCTCGCCACGCGGATCGCCGACGCCCTCAATGAGCGATTCGCGCTGAACGGGCACGAGATTTACGTCAGAGCGAGCGTCGGCATCGCCGCTGCCAAGTGCGAGGAAGATGCCGATCAGCTCCTGCGTAACGCCGATCTCGCCATGTACCGAGCGAAGGCGGGGCGCGACGGCAACTACCGCCAGTACGACCCTTCGATGCACAGTGATCTCGTCGAGCGACTGGAGCTGGAGGCCGACCTACGGCGAGCGCTTGCGGCGAAAGAATTCGTACTTCACTACCAGCCGATGATGTCGCTGGCCTCCGGCGAGATCGTCGGATTCGAGGCGCTGATCCGCTGGCAGCACCCAACCCGCGGCCTCGTTTTTCCCTCGACCTTCATATCGGCCGCGGAGCACATGGGCCTCATCCGTCCGATGGGCGTCTGGATTCTCCGCGAGGCATGCCGTCAAGCCGCCGTTTGGCGCCAGCAGGACCTCGTCCCCGAGTCGTTCTCAATGAGCCTGAACATCTCGGTCTGCCAGCTTCAGCACGGCGATTTCGTCGCCGAGATTTCCCACGCGCTCGAGGAAAGCGGGCTTTCTCCGCACCAACTCGTGCTGGAGATGACTGAAAGCGTCCTCATGGAGCACACCGAGGAGACGCTCGCCCTGCTCAAGCGGATCAAGTCGCTCGGTGTTCGACTCGCGATCGACGACTTCGGAACCGGGTACTCATCGCTGAGCTACCTCCAGCGCTTTCCCTTCGACATCCTCAAGATCGACCGCTCGTTCATCGACCGGCTCACCGGTCCGTCGGCGGAGGGAGATCTCGTCCGGACGATCGTGCAACTCGGTCACAGCCTGCGGATGACCACCGTCGCGGAAGGAATCGAGAACTACGCTCAGTTTCTCGCGCTGCGCCGTATCGGCTGCGAACTTGGCCAGGGCTATCACTTCTCACGACCCGCCCCGGCCGATGAGATCGCCCCGCTGCTCAGCGAGCGCACGGTCGCCGGAGAACAGTCCTACGCCGCCTGAATTCGCCGCTTCGTAGGCGGCGTGGCGGAGCCGGCTCGTGGTCTCATGCATGCGAGGTCGGCGCTTGCTGGCGCGCTCGAGGGATTTGGGCGAGGAGCAGAGCTCCTCGCCCGAAGCGGGGCCTCACTTCGATTCGAGACGATCGGCGCTGCGCGTAACCGCCTGGGCCAACGCGGTTTCACCAAAGAGATGGGGCGGGGAGCCTTCAGCGCCACGATCGGGGAGCGACCCTCGCTTCGGGAGCGCTGCGGAGTCGGCACCATCGTCTCCCTGTTATCCGGTTCCGCGCGAGACCGAGCGCGTCCGCGCAGGAGATCAACGCGTCGGCCCAGGAGCTCGCCGCCACCGCGCAGCAGCTCGAGCAGCTTGTCGGGCGCTTCAAGGTGGTGACGGGATGAACGCAACCGCCACTTCAACGCTGACGGCCGCGGGGACAACAGGCGGCCGTCAGCAGCTCGTGGTCTTCCCGCTGGCTGGCGAACACTACGCGCTGCCGATCGGCACGGTCAGCGAGATCATCCGCTCCACGCGACTGCGGTCGATCGTGTCGGCGTCGCGTTGGGTGGAGGGGATCATCGCGGTGCGCGGCAAGATCATCCCGATCTACGACCTCGCGACTCGACTGGGACTCTCGCTCGACGGCGAAGCGACGAAGGTCGTGATCGTCGAGGCGACGACCGAGCAGCTGGGCATCCCGGCTGACGACGCGACGAGGTACTCACCATCACTGCCGACCAACTCGAAGACGTCCCCGCCCGCGGTAGCGAAGCCGTCAAATCGATCGCCAAAGTTGGTGACCGGCTCGTGATGCTCCTCGACCCGACCGGCTTGTTCTCCAAACACGCCACTGAGGTCTGAACCGCGGCAGTGTGTATCCGGTCTGACCGGAGCGAGCAGCGCGAGACACGCGAAAGCAGGAAGCCTCGGCAACGAGCCGCCGGGGTTGCCTTTCGGTTGTCGGCACGGCGCCGATGGCGCAGCCGTCCGTGCATCCCGCACGTTCGATTTCGCGCGCAGCCGTGCTAGGGCTGGTCGTTTGGCGGCTGAACGGCCACAAAGGGCTCTTTCAGAGGGCGGCCGTCACGGTCCGCGCTCGGCTGCGCCTTTTCGCGGCGGGTGTTGAGCCGGCGAAGTTCGGCGTCGGCCGCAGCCACGACGGCGTCATGACGCCGTCGTCCGGACAGCCCAGCCGTCGCCGCCGTCGTTGGAGCGCACGACCGTTCCGTCAGCGTGGGCGGCGTAGAGGTCGCCGTCAGAAGCGATGAACGCCACCGGTTGTCCGCCCACGTTTCCCCGCTTCTTCCAGTGACGGCCGGCGTCACTGCTCTCGTGCACGTTGCCTTGACCGTCGACGAGATAAAGCTGGTCGTCGTCTGCAGACCAGGCGACGAGCCCTGTCATGTCTCGTCGCAACGGGCGCCACGATTTCCCGGAGTTCGTGGACATCAGGACGCCTTGCTCGGTGGAAGCGACTACACGCGAATCGTTCTCGGGGTCGACCGCAAGGTCGAAGATTCCGGCGGGCGGTGTCTCTCGGCGCCAGTTGCGGCCGCCGTCGCTGGAAACCAGCAGCTCGCCGCTCAGTCCGTTGTATCCGTAGATCTTGTCGCCGGAGGCTTCGAGCGAATGGAAGTCGGCTTCGCCGGGGAGCGAAACGTTTTTCCAGGTCTTGCCTCCGTCGCGCGACTCGATCAACCCGAGGTGAGGCGGCAGGTTCTGCTGGGCTGATGGATGCCCTGATCCGATCAGACGGTCCTCGCTGACGGCGGCGAAGCCCATGATGTCTTGGGTGTGCTCTGAGATCTGCTTCGGTGCGGTCTCGCCCTTCTCGGCCCCGAAGAAACCGTGATGAGTGGCGATCAGCAGCCGTCCGTCGTCGCCGACACCGAGCCCATGGATGTGCTCCAGCGCGGCTCCCTCCGAGGATGTCGCCTTGGTGTCGGCGTCTTCGCTTCCGTTGACGGTCGCCGAGTCCGCACCACAGGCCGTGGCAACGCTTCCGAGCGCGAGGATCGCGAGCAAGAGCGCGAGACGCCGACGAAGGTGAGACAGCAACACGAAGGGCTCCAATCAATAGCTACTACAGACCATAGTAGAACACCGGGGTGTTCCTCCGTGCGGACCAGCAGTGGGTGGCCCGCGTGTCAGCGCGTCCGCAGCCGCGCTACCCGGCTTGTGCCGAGCAACGCCGTCGCCCCGATGAGGAGCGGAACGACGGCCATCGCGAGCATGCAGAGGCTCGCGAGAAAGAGCGGAAGGTTCAGCGCGCTGTGAGCCGATGCGTCGGCGACACGCATCGCGACGATCCCCACCGAGGTGAGCACAACCAGCGCTGTTGCCAGCAGCGCGAGCGGCAGCTGCCACGTGGGGCGCTCGCCGAGGAGGGTGTCGACGCGCTCGGGGGCGATGCCGACG
>JADDQZ010000025.1:8641-19440 GCA_016781085.1 Actinomycetota bacterium | reverse complement strand
GTCGGCCGCGGCCTCGGCCTCGGCCAGGGCGGCGTAGCGCTCCGCGAGGTCATGCATGCCCGGCAGGAAGAACAAGCCGTCGCGGGCGGTGCGCGCAAGCAGGAGTCGCAGGGGGTCGCGCGACCGCGCGTGGTGAGCCTCGTGCGCGAGCACGGCGTCGAGCTCGTCGCGCCGCAGCGTCTCCAGCGTGCCGGTGGAAACGAAGATGCGCGGGCGCAGCAGCCCGGCGCAGAACGCGTTTGGCGCGTCATCGGCGAATACGTAGGTGCGTGGCGGGCCGACCCGCGCGGGGCCGATGACGTGGAGGCTGGCGACGAAGCGGCGGGTGTCGCGAATTTGCCGCAGCGCTGAGCGAACAGCGAGGAGCACGACCGCGAACGCGCCGCTGCCGAGAATCAGCGCCGCCACCGATGTGACGGTGACTTCAGGGAGCGCGAGCCGCCGGCACGCGGCGATGAGCGCGTCGACGCTCGGAATGCCGAGGCTCACGTTCGCCGCCGCGGCAACAAACGCCAGCGCGGTCACGCCGGTGCCCAGCAGTGCGATCAGCGCGTACAACCAGAAGACGCCGCGGGCCTTAGTCACGCTTCGCGAGACGCCGCAGTTGTTCGCGGCGCTTGGGGTCGAGCTGGTTCATGTGCCGTGCGAAGTTCACGAGCGCGGCCTCGCCGTAGTTCTCGACGAGCGCGCCGACTTCGGCCGCCGCGCGCGCCTGCAGGTACTCGTCGCGCGTCATCGTCGGCTTGTAGATGTCGGTCTTGCCCTCGCGGCGACGCTCCAACAGCCCCTTCTTGTCGAGCCGGGCCATCGTCGTCATGACCGTCGTGTACTTGCGCTCCTTGTCGGAGCGCTGGTTGAGCTCGTCGAGGATGGCGCGCACGTTGCACTCGCCGATTTCCCACATCAGCTCCATGACCTCGGACTCGAGCTCGTGCAGTCCGGGCGGGGCGTCACCGGGGTTGACGGTCATGACGGTCACAGGCTAGCTTCGCGCCGGGCGGGCACTGGGAGGGCGAGAGAAGGTCCTGACGCACGAGGACGACGAGCAGCGCGGCGAGGTGGCGAGCGCGATCGTCAGGCGTGCGAGCCCGCGACGCCGGAAGCCTCATCCGTGCCGTCGGGAAGCATCGGGGAGCAGCGAGACGCGGCAGGTGAGATGCCAGCGAAAGCCGAGTTCGTCATGCCCGTGAATCGTTGGCGCGGCGCTCGCGGTCATAACCGCCATGGTTCTGTCGAGGCTGCGGCTTGTGCTTCTGGCTCTGGTCGCGTTCACCGCCGCGGCATGCGGTTCGGCTAACGAAAATGACACGACGAGCCCGTCCACGAGTCAGGGGGAGTCTTTCGGCGACATCGAACGCCAGGCGCGCGGGGAGACCGTGCGGTGGTGGATGTACGGCGGCGACGATCGCATCAACCGCTACGTCGACGAAAACGTCAAGCCGGCGGCGAAGCGACTCGCTGTGACGCTGCAACGCGTTCCGGTCAGCGACACCGCGGACGCCGTGCAGTCGGCCGACCGCGTTGCGCAGCTGGAGGAACGCTGGAAGCGCGAGATCCTGCGTTGAGGCGCGCAGCGGTAAAGCGCGGCCGTGACGCCGCGTTGCTCGCACCAGCGGTGACGACGCTCCTGGTGCTCTTCGGCGGTGCTCTGGTCGGCGCCGGCCTCACCAGTCTGCGTCCGCTGGACGGCGCGACGAGCACGGCGGCATGGAGGCAGTTGCTCAGCGACCCGGCATTTCACGACACTATCGCGTTCACCTTCCGGATCACGCTGGCAACGACCGGGATTTCCGCGCTGGCCGCAGTGGCGCTTTCGCTGCTCCTGCGCAACAGCGGCGCGGTGCCTCGCGCGCTGGTTTCGTTGCCGGTTCCGGTTCCGCACCTCTTGGTCGCCACGGTGGCGGTCTTGTGGCTTGGGCCGGGAGGACTCGCCGACCGGATCCTCGGGGGACTGCCGGTCGACCTTGTCCGTGACGAGGCCGGGATCGGGATCGTTGCTGTCTACGTCTACAAGGAAGCGCCGTTCCTGCTCCTGTTGCTGTTGGCTGCGATGGGCGACGACCTTCATAAGCGTGAAGCAGCCGCGGCGGTCCTCGGAGCAAGTCCGCTGCAGAGCTTGCGATGGGTGACATGGCCGGCGGTGCGCGGACCCTTGATCGTCGGATCGATCATCGTGGCCGCGTACGTGCTCGGATCGTTCGAAGTCCCCCTTACGGTCGGTCCCAATTATCCGACGACGTTGTCGGAGTACGCGTTCGAGGCGGTCCAGGGCGACCTGATTACGGGGGAGAGTCGAGCTGCCGCTGCGCTTCTGCTCGCGGCGGCCGCCGCCGTCGCTCTGGCCATCACTGCAGTCCATTTCGCGCGGGACGTCGAGGGTGGCTGACCGTTTTCCAACACGGTCGCGAGTAGCGGCAGCAGTGATCGGCGCGCTGTTTGCGCTGCCGTTCGTCGCGCTGGTCGTGCAGGCGTTCGCGGACATCTGGCGCGCTCCGGCGCTGCTGCCCCAAGAATTCGGGCTACGCGCATGGGACGCCGTGGTCCGCAGCAGTGGCGCGATCGAAGCGCTCATCAACTCGGTCGTCGTCGCGGTTGTCGTGACGGGGATGGCGCTGGCGCTGGCGTGGCCGGCCGCGCGCGTGCTCGGCGAGCGCCGACTACGACATCCGGGCCCGGTCTTCGTGCTGCTCGCGATGCCGATACTGGTGCCGCCGTTTGCGATCGGCACGGGGCTGACGCAGTGGTTCATACGCCTCGGACTGACCGACACCCTGATTGGCCTGGTCCTCGCTCACCTCACGGTGGTGCTGCCGTATGCGGTGCTGGTCTTGCTGTCCGGCTTCGGGCCGGCGGTGCGGGAGCTGGAGGACATGGCGCGCGCGTCGGGCCTGAGCCCGCGCCAGCGGTTGATGTGGGTGACGCTTCCCGGGTTGCGTCCCGCGCTGGCCGTCTCGGCGTTCTTGTGTTTTCTCGTTTCGTGGAGCCAGTACGGGCTCTCCCTCGCGGTCGGCGCGGGAAGGGCGACGCTACCGATCGTGCTGCTCCCGTTCGTCCGCTCCGATCCTCAGATCGCCGCGCTCTTGTCGTTGCTGTTCATCGCGCCGGCTCTAGCGGCTCTGTTCGTGACCGTCCGCGTCGGACGCTCGCCCCTGTAGCTCTTGCTCCACTGTCGCGACATCACGGTGTCTCCGGGCGGTGTTCCAGTCCTGCGGAACCTGTCTTTGCGCATCGATCGCGGAGAAAGGACGGTTCTCGTCGGTCCGTCGGGCGCCGGCAAGACGACGTTGGTAGCGGCCATCGCTGGTTTGCAGCCTCTTTCAGCAGGGTCGATCACGCTGGCCGGGCGCCGTGTCGATGAACTTGCAGCCCACCGGCGCAAGATGGCGGTCGTCTTTCAAGAGCCGCGGCTGCTCCCGCACTTGCGCGTCGACGAAAACGTCGCTCTGACCTTGCGCGCCGCAGGAATGGGCAAGCGCGAGCGGCGCCGGCGCCGCACAGCGGCTGGAGGAAGTCGGGTTGAGCGGGATGAGCGCGCGCGCGGTGCGCGGCCTTTCGGGGGGCGAGCAGCAACGTGTCGCGCTTGCCCGTGCCCTATGTGCCGAGCCCGAGTTGCTGATGCTGGATGAGCCGCTCGCTGCCGTGGACGCGAATCGTCGCGAAGCCCTGCGGCGGCTGATCGTGTCCGTCACCGATCAGCGTGAGCTCACGACGCTGATCATCACGCATGACCGTGCCGAAGCCGCGGAGCTCGGGCAGCGCATCGCGCTCATGCTCGAAGGGCGGATCATCCAGCACGCTCCGCCCCGCGAGCTCTTCGAGCGCCCAACTTCGGCTGCAGTAGCGCGGTTCTTCGGGGTGACGAACATCCTGCGGGGGCACGTTCGAGCCGGACTGCTCGACGTCGGTGGCGCGTCGCTTCCGGTTCGCGGGCCTGACGGCATCGCAAGTTTCGCGATCCGCCCTGAAGCGGTGATGGTCTGCGCCGACTCTGCGTTTCGCGCCGGCGTCGTCGAAGCGGTCTACGTCGGCACTCACGTCCGTTTGATGTTGATTTGCGGCACGCAGCGGCTGGAAGTGCATGTCGCGGCTGATGAAGCGCCGCAACCAGGCGACGAAGTCCGGCTGAGTTTTCCCGCTGACCGTCTCTGGCGCTTGCCCGCGAACCGTGAACCGGAGACTGTCTGGGAACAGTGACTGGCTCCGGCGGAGTGGAACAACCCATGTCCGCCCGACAGACGGCTCTACCGCTCGGCTGGGCGGGTCAGCTTTGCTCGTGCCGTCATTGCGATGCGCGCGGCGATGCGATAGCGGCGCCTGGCGTAGCGCTGGCGTAGGTGGTCGTCGGCCGCTCGCGATGGGCCCTCGGCGAACGTGGGGTAGGCGTGCACGGTCGTTGATATGGCGTCAATTTTGTCGCCAGCCTTGACTCGTGCGGTGAGTTCGGCGATTGCCTCACCGCCGGCCGGCGCGGCGACCGTCGCGCCCACCAGTCGTCCCCTGGGATCGCCTACGAGGAGCGCGAACCCGTGGCGATCTGCCTCGGTGACGGCACGATCGAGCGACTTGTAATCGCTGCGCGCGATAACGGCGCGCGAACCCCACTTCTGTCGTGCCTGCTCTTCCGTCATTCCCACGCGTGCCACCTCGGGATCGGTGAAAGTGACCCAGGGAATGGTGTCGTCGACGCTACGCCGCGTTCCGAACAACGCGTTGACGGTGGCGACGCGAGCGTGGTGGGCGGCCACGTGCGTGAAAGGCAGTTGCGCCGTAACGTCACCGACCGCGAAGATGTTGCCCGTGCGCGTCCGAAGTGTCTCGTCGACCACGACGGCGCCTTGTTCGTCCGTTTCCACACCCGCGTCTTGCAAGCCGATGCCGGCGGTGCGGGGCTCGCGGCCGGTAGCCACGAGGAGCTTGTCGAACGGGATGGTTTCCTTGGCGCCGTCCGGCCTCTCAACCACCAGTTCGCGCGAGCGGTCGTCGCTCGGCCGGATCTCGACTGCCTTGCTGTCCAGCCGGACGTCGACACCTTCGGCGGCGAGCCGTGCCGAGATAAGAGCGCTTGCTGCCGGCTCTTCCTTGCTGAGCAGCCGGTCGGCGAATTCGACGAGAACGACTTCCGACCCCAGGCGGCCCATCGCCTGCCCCAGCTCACACCCGATCGGGCCGCCTCCGAGGATCACCAATCGTCGCGGGAGTTCGGCCAGATCCCAGAACGAGTCCGTGTTCATTACATCGCTTAGGTCGCTTCCGGAAATGGGTGCGGTTCGAGGCGCGGATCCGGTCGCGACGATCGCCGAAGCGAAGCTGAGGCGACGGCCGGAGACCTCGAGCGTGTGCGGGTCGACGAATCGGCCTTCGCCAGAGATGACGTCAACGCCTTCGTCGCGCAGTCGGTCCGGTGAATCGTGTGGCTCGATCGCGCTGATGGACGCGCGCACGTGGCGCATCACCTGCGAGAAGTCCACGTCCGGTGCTACGGGCGGCAAACCGACAGCGTCAGCGTGCCGCATCCGGTGCGCGAGCCGGGCCGCACTGATCAGACTCTTGCTGGGGACGCATCCCGTCCAGAGGCAGTCCCCACCGGTCTTCGCCCGCTCGACGAGTGCGACGCGCGCGCCGACGCCGGCGGCGATCAGGGACGACACCAGCCCGCCGGTGCCTCCGCCCAAGACGACAAGATCGAAGTCGTAGCTCATGGATCCTCTCCGGAGGTGGCGGGGGACATGGTGATAAGACCCGCGGCGCGCCGTACCGATTCAGTCAGGAATGGCTCAGGCAGGACATCGATGAATCGCTCACACGCGATCCGGGGCTAACACGGGATGCTCGATCGGGCGCTGCGAGCGCGCCTCGCGCCAGGCGCGCTGGTGGCGTGGATCTTCACCGCCGTGCTGTTATTCACCGTGGGACAACGGCTCCTGATGGCCCGTCGAGTGCTTGGTGGCGAGTCTACAGACGTGCCGAGCGGAGCCTGATGGTGGCGCTTCTGCCGGCGTACAACTCCTGGCCGGTGTTCCTGGCGCATGCGGTGGGATCGCCCGAGTTCTATTGGGCGCTTGTCGCCGAAGGCTCGATTCTCTTTTGGACCGTGCTGTTGGTGCTGTCGCCTCGCTGGGCGCGTCGCGATTCGCCGCCGCGCTTCAGGACCGTCGTTTTCGGCTCAGCCTTGCTTGCGTCGCTGATCACGCTGATCGGAAAGCTGCTCGAAGTCTGGCCGGGAAATCCGCTGTTTCCGAGCGGGCACACGGCTTACGCCGCGGTGATCGCGTTGTTTCTCGTCGCTTCCGATCCACGCTTGGTCCGCGTCGTCGTTCCCCTGCTGGCCGTGCTGGTGCTGGCCTTGGTCCTCGCGCACTGGTGGTCGACATCCTGGGGGGCGCTGTTGTCGCCGTCGCCGTCTTCGCGGCCGTTCATCGAGCGCGAGGCGCAAGCGCTTGCGAACCGGAGGGCGGACGCCAAGTCGGCCGAGCGATGATGCCCCCGAGCGCAAGGAGTGCCCAAACGTCGTTCGCCGTCGGGGCAAATTCATCGCCTTACGCTTCAGGGTGGCGACGTCGCTGTGGCGTCTTGTGACAGCCGTGCGTCCTTCCCGGGGGTTGCGTGTCGTACACGGTCACGGGGCTTCGGGCCACGCGACTGACGACCGCCCACCCGCAACGCTGCAAGACCGGCTACCGAGAGCACGACCAGCACTGCGAGCGAGACGAAGAACGTCGGCGATCCAAGGTCCTGGAGGCTGGTACCGAAAGCGACGTAGGCTGCCGTCCCCGGTGCTATCCCGACCAGCGTTCCGACCGCGAAAGTTCGCAACGAGAGTTGGGTCAGGCCCGCGCCGTAGTTGACGGCATTGAACGGAAACAACGGCACGAGACGGACGAATAGGACCGGGCCCAGGCCGCGGCCTCCGATCCAGGAGTCGATGGCCTCGGCGCGACCGCCCGTCACACGAGCAATACGGTCCCGCCCGAGGAAACGCGCGAGGATGAACGCGAGGCACGCGCCGACGGTTGCGCCGATGAGCGTTACGACGGTGCCCAGGAGCGGACCGAACAGCGGCCCTGCGAGTAGCGAGAGAACACTGCCCGGAACAAAAAGCACCGTGAAGGCCACGTAAACCAGCATGAAGACCACCGGCGCTGCGATGGGCGCCTGGTCGACAACTTCACGAATGCGATCCGGCGAGAGCAAATCGCGGTTGGAAAACAGCGCCACCGCGGACGCGACTACGACCACGACGACGGCGATTCGCGAGGCGCTTGACAGCGAGACGGTCACGCTTCTGGCCGCGTGGTCGAGGGAGTACTGGTGCCTGGCGCCGTCGGCGTGACCCCGACTCCAGCCTCAGCAGCGCGCACCTTCACGCCTCGCCAAAACGCAACGTAGTCCTTCAACTCCGCGGCGGCCGACTGTGGGTTCGGGTAGGCGAAAGCGGCGTCGCGGTTGCGTTCGTCGTCAACTTCGACGTGGTAGTAGCCGGCTTGTCCCTTCCAAAGGCAGACCGTTTCCTTGTCACTAGGCCGCAAGAACTCCCATCTAACGTCCTCCGGCGGGAAATAGCGCTTGCCGTCTACGGCAATCGTGTTCGCGCTCTCAGCCAGCACCGCGTTCTTCCAAACCGCCTGCAGAATCGTCCCCGATTGCGGCTCCAACCGACGGAAGATCTTGTCGAGCAGCGACATGTCTGGATCCTTTTTTGCTTTCGTTGGTTAGACCGGCGGGAACCCAGCACCGGTTCAGGCTTTTCGCAGCCATTTCCCGATCAGCGGGATTCGTTGTCAGATGACGCCACTGCGGCGCGAGAAGCGGTGCCGACGCCACGCGCAAATGTGCGGGTACAACACGGGCACATCACCTCGTCGGCGCCGCCTCCTGGCCACCACCGCCCGGCTCACGCAGCAGCGTTGACCGCCTCCCGTCGCTGTTCGGCGGTCGACAGTTCCTCGTAGCGTTCCAACAGCTTGAGCCAGAGTTCGCTGCGAGTCGGAAAGGGAGCAACCGCTTCCCAGAGGCGGGCCACTGGGACTTCAGCGACGACGGCGATGGTCGCGGCATGCAACAGGTCGGCCACTTCGGGTCCTGTGAACGTCGCGCCGACGACGACTTCGCGGCTGCGGTCGATGTTCAACTGTGTCGTCCCCGGAGCGTTGCGCCCCACGAAGCTCGCGCCCGCTGTTCCGCTTGTCGGGTGGGAAACCGTTACGACGTCGACCCCAGCGTCAACAGCTTGCTGTTCGGTGAGGCCGACGGCGGCGACTTGGGGATCGGTGAAGACGACGCGCGGGGCGCCGGCATCGTCGCGGGTGGCTTGGAGCGTGCCGCCGTCGAGGGCGTCGGCGACTACGCGGGCCTGGTATTTGGCCATGTGCGTCAGCAGTGATCGCCCGTTGACGTCGCCGAGGGCGTACAACCAGGGCACGTCAGTGACGCGTAGTTGATCGTCCGTCGGGAGGTATCCGCCTGGTTGGCGTCCGATCGTTTCAAGGCCGATGTCGTCGGTTCGGGGCCGCCGCCCGACGGCGACCAGGATTTCATCGCCTACGACGGGGTCGCCGGTTTCCAGAGTCAAGACGATTTCGCCGTTGTCGCGAGCGGCGGCGGTCGCTTTTACGCCTGTGCGGACGTCGACGCCGCGGTCACGCAGTCCGTTCGTGACTTCTTCGGACGCGAAAGGTTCCTCGCGCGGCAAAACGCGCGATGCGCCTTCCACGAGCGTGACCTTTGAGCCCAGCGTCGTCCAGGCCTGCGCGAGTTCGACGCCGACGGCCCCTCCGCCTAAGACGATCAACCGGTCTGGAACCTCCGAGGCGGTCGTTGCCTCTCGATTGGTCCATGCGGCCACCTCACTGAGGCCCGGAATGGGCGGAATTGCGGCGGCGGTTCCCGTCGCGACGACTACGGCTTCGCGGGCGTTGAGCACTTCTTCGCCAACTCGCACTCGGCGTTCGCCATCGAGGCGGCCATTTCCACGGACCAGCTCGATCCCGCGGTCCTCAAGCCACGGAACCTGGTTGTCGTCGTTGAGGTTGTTGACGATCTCGTCACGGCGCGCGAGGACCGCTTGGACGTCGATAGCGCCCGTAACTGCTTCCCGGGCTCCCGGTACCCGACTGACCTCGGCAAGCAGTTCGCCCGGACGCAGCAGCGCTTTCGACGGCATGCAGGCCCAGAATGAGCACTCGCCGCCGACGAGGTCTGCTTCGACGATTGCTACTGCTCGTCCAGTTGCCGCCAACCGGCCGGCGAGTACCTCGCCGGCTGGGCCGGCACCAATGACCACCACGTCGAACGTTCGATTAACCATCATGACCCCTTTCGTCGGGTCTAAGACCCGTCGAACGGGCGTGGCGATTCGCCTTTCAGCTCAAGCGCCGCCGGCGCGCGCTTTCATGCTTCGCGCCGGAGGCGCTCAAGCACGCCGTCGGCAAGGCTGCTCTCGCAAACCCTCAGGACGGGCAACGTCTCGACCACGCGGCGGAGCGACGCGAGAAGCGCTCGGCAATGGGGACATACGGCCGTGTGTCGATCGATGCGACGACGCCCCGGTTCGGGTAGCTGTCCGTCGAGATATTCCGACGCGTGCGCCCTGGTGTAGCGATGATCAAGCATCCGCCACAGCACGCGACTCACGATAGCTCCGGTTGGGGATCGGTTGATACGGGTGCCTCGTCGCCGGCTAGGTAGTGCGCGACGTCCGCACGCAGCGCCATGCGTCCGCGGTGCAGCCGGCTTTTGAAGGCTGCCTCCTGCAGACCGAGAAGTCCGGCTGCCTCCGAAGTCGAGAGGCCCTCGATGTCACGCAGGACCACAGCGGCGCGATACTTCTCGGGCAGTCGCTTGATAGCGCTTTCCAGGACTTGCCGGAGCTCGGCTGCTTCGGCTTGCGCGTGAAGCTGGGGCGACACGTCACTGAGATCAGCGATCGACTGTTCCTCGACCGAGATGATCTTTCCGGGCGTGGGGCGCCGCTCCAGGATTCGCTTTGCTTCGTTGACGCCGATCCGGTACAGCCACGTGAAGAATCGCGCGTCGCCACGGAATCGGTCGATGTTCCGCCACGCGCGCAGAAACGCCTCTTGCGTGGCTTCTTCGGCGTCGGCCTCACTCGCGCTGAACCGCAACACCACGCCGTACAAGCGATCGGCGTTATCGCGCACGAGCGCCTCGTACGCCAAACGGTCGCCCGACTGCGCGCGCAATATCAGCGCCTGCTCCTCTGTTCTCGAAAGCGATGTCATCCCAAGCCAAGCGCGGCGCGTGGCGCGCCGATGAACGTCCTCACTGCGAAAGACAGCTTGCCAGCACGAGGCTTCGTCAGCGTCGGCCACGGCGGTCACCGCGACATCCGGTCGCCGCTGGGTTGGCGCAGCGCCTGAAGGACCTTCGCAGTGAGCGCAGACGGAGCACGCGAGCGCAATTGCTCTAGACCTTCAAGCACGTTTCTCAGCGACCGAGCCTTGCTCTCGCAGTCGGGACAGTCGGCGATGTGCTGGTCCACGCGCCGGCGCTCGGCGGCACCGAGCTCGCCGTCGAGATACGGCGATAGGCGGCGGGACGTGAAGCGGTGGTCGATCAGGAATCGAAGAGGCCGCACATCACATAGACCCCAACGGACCTCAGACGGTTCACCGCTGGGGGTCGGGACGCGTGGTCAATGCAACGGCGGCGGAGCCTGCCGACGGAATTGATCGGCAAGTGTCGGCTGGCCGACAGCAGTTCGCGAGCGAGCCGGCGACAGTGGACTCGTCCCGTGACAGTGGACTCGTCCCGTGACAGTGGACTCGTCCCGTGACAGTGGA
>JADDQZ010000025.1:0-8523 GCA_016781085.1 Actinomycetota bacterium | reverse complement strand
ATACCAAAGAAGGAGGCCCAATGGCCCAAGCAGCGACATACGATCGGTCCCCCGCGGTGTCTCAGACGAAGGCGAAAGAGCGCGCAATCGCCGGTGGGGTGGCGGGTGTTGTGGCCGGGCTGGTCTTCGCGGTCTTGAGCATGGCGTACGGTGCCGTGGTTGGTCCTAACGTATGGGCGCCGCTGCGGATGATGGCGACCATCCTTGGCTTTGAAATGGCGCCGACATTCGCGGCCGCACCCGTGCTTGTCGGCGTCGGGCTGCACATGATGCTTTCAGCCGTGTACGGCGCGGTTTTCGCGGTGATCGTGGGAACTGCTGGACGGGCTGTGGTGCTAGCGGCCGGGGCTGCGTTCGGTTTGGCGCTGTACGTGGTGAACTTCCATGTCTTCGCGCAGCTTAAGCAGTTCGCGGTTTTCCAGATGATGGCCGGCAATTGGTTTGAGATTGCCGTTCACGTCTTGTTCGGAGTTTTGTTGGCCGCGGGCTATGTCTGGTGGCGCGGCGAGCAGTCGCTCGAGGCTTGATGCCTTCCAGGAGCGCCGCCGGCGTTGATGGTGGCGCTCCTGGTCTAGCCGCTGGCCAGCGCCCGCAGCGCCGCCTCATTGCGGATGATGATCCGGCGCCGGCGGATGGTGAGGATCTCGCGGTCGGCAAAAGCTCCCATCAGCTCGGAAACCGTTTGACGCGTCGAGCCGATCATGTCGGCTAGATCAGATTGCGTGAATCGCTCACTGATGATGGTGCCCCCGGTCAACGACGGACGCCCGTAGCGGTCATTGAGTAGCAGCAACTGATGAGCGAGCCGGCGGTTCACCGGCCAATACGCCATCTCTTCGGACAACTCCTGTGAGCGCAGCAATCGCTCGCCGAGAAACTGGATCAGGTTCAGCCCAATCTGCGGAAAGCGCTTGATGAGCGTCTTCATTTCCGCTGTCGGAATGACGCAGACCAATCCATCGTCGATCGCCTCCGCGTAGATTCCGGGATGAGCCTGCCCGAGCAGCGCCGACTCGCCGAAAACCGCCCCTGCATCAAGTGACGCCACGGTGAGCGCCCTGCCCTGATCATCTTGGCGGTAGAGGCGCACCCGGCCCCTCTTAAGCACATAGATGGTCCCGGCGGCGTCCTCCGGCGAGAAGAAGACGCGTCCGCGACGGCACTCCGTCATGGTGGTCAGGCGCTCGATCTGCTTGACGTCCGCCGCCGACAAGCCGGCGAAAAGCCGCGACTCACGCAGGTATGTCTCTTTCGATACCGGTTCGTTGACTTCCGACATGCGCGCGTCCTCGGTGGCGAAGGGGGGCCTCAGGCCGGCCGGGGTGGTGACGAGACCCGGCCCGGTTTCTCGTTCTCGCGTTTCTCGCACGCTCTGACCCTTGCCCACGGCGCTTCGATTCGCCTGACGCAGCGGCCGCGTCAACCGGCGGACGTCGTCAGCCTAAGGGGCGCGGAGGAGCGAGACCGCCGGTCTTGGAGCGTCCGCCTTGCCCGCTCGCACAATCAGCGAGGCTCGCACGAGTCAGCCAGTGACGGCGTGAATCGATGCCGCGCAGGACGGGGTCTAAGGCGGGACCGAAGGAGCGGCGAGCATGCGAGACCGACACTCCGGCGCGACAGCAGAATCGAAGCCGGCGACACAGGGGCGCGTTCGCGCCGAATGGAACGGCGTCCGCGTTGAACGCGCGGCTAGCTAGCGGCCACGACGAGTTTTGAAGCAGTTGAGATGCCGCCTCTGCGTCCTTCACGAGACCCGGCCGTGAGCGCCGACCATCACGGTGTGTCCCCGCCACGGGCGCCGCGGATCAGCGACTATGCGCTGCTCGGGGATTGCCAGGGCGCCGCTCTCGTCTCGCTCAGCGGCTCGATCGACTGGTGGTGTCCGACGCGATTCGACGCGCCCAGCGTGTTCGCGCGCCTACTCGATCCCGATGGCGGTCACTGGTCCGTACGGCCAATCGGCGAGTACGAGGTCAAGCGCGAGTACCTCGACGACACGGTCGTGATGCGCACGCAGTTCTCCACTCCGACCGGTCGGCTGCGGTTGACCGACGCGCTCGCGCTCGGGGCAGGCGAACGCGAGCACCAGATCGGGTATCGCTCGCCCCACGCGATCCTGCGGTTCGTCGAAGTGGTCGAGGGTGACGTCGACGTCCTGATGGACTTCGCTCCGCGGCCGGAGTACGGGCTTGTCACACCACAACTGGAACCGACGGAAACCGGCGTTGTAGCCAGTGGCGGCCGTGACCGGCTGGTGCTGACCAGCGATCGCCCGGTCGACATCCGTGACGGTCGCGTCACCGCTCGGTTCTCCTTGCGCGAGCACGACACCGTGATGCTCACCTTGCAACACGCGGCCGGGGTTCCAGAACCGCTGCCAGAGCCCCTCGACGGCCGGTCGGCGCTTACCAACGCCATCGAGGGCTGGCAGTCCTGGGCAGACATCCACGGCAGGTATGACGGGCCATTCGCCGAGCAGGTGATGCGAAGCGCGCTCGTCCTGCAGGCCCTTACGTATCAGCCGACGGGGGCGGTCGTAGCGGCCGCGACGACTTCGCTGCCCGAAGTGCCCGGCGGAAGCGCGAACTGGGACTACCGGTTCGCCTGGCTTCGCGACGGCAGCCTGGCTCTGAAGGCTTTGTGGGTTGCCGCGTGTCCTGATGAGGCGGCACGGTTTTTCGACTGGATCGCTTCGGTTGCGGGGCCGACTGTCCACGGCGGGCATGTGCAAATCATGTTCGGCGTTCGAGGCGAGCACGACCTCACAGAGCACGACCTGCCGCATCTCGCCGGATTCGGTGCAAGCAAGCCGGTTCGGATAGGCAACGACGCCTGGAGCCAGCGCCAGCTCGATGTCTTAGGGGAAGTGCTCGAAGGGGCGTGGGTGCTCCGCGACCAGCTCGGCGAGATCGCACCGTCGACGCAGGCCTTCCTCGCTTCGCTGGCGGATCGGGCGGCCGCCTCTTGGGATCAAAAGGACGCTGGCATCTGGGAGGGCCGCGAGGGTGAGCGCCACTATCTGACATCGAAGCTGATGTGCTGGGTCGCGCTAGATCGCGCGCTGAAGCTCGCGCCCAGGCTCGGCGACCACGCCCGAACGCACGCCTGGGAACAGGCCCGCGGGGCGGTACGAGCGGCGATCCTCAGACACGGCTGGTCGGATTCGGCGCGCGCGTACACCGGCGCTTTCGGATCCGACCACCTCGACGCCGGCGCGCTGCTGATGCCGATGATGGGCTTCCTTCCCGCCTCAGACGAGCGAATGCTCGCGACTATCGACGCGATCGAAAGCCAGCTTTCCCACAACGGGTTGGTCCAGCGCTGGACGGAATCGGGTGAGGAAGGAGCGTTCGTCATCTGCTCGTACTGGCTGGTGTCCTGCCGCGCGCTGGCCGGACAGCTCGACCGCGCCGTAGAGCTGTTCGAGGCGATCACCGCGCACGCCAACGACGTCGGGCTGCTGTCAGAGGAAATCGACATCCGCGACGGAACGCTGCTCGGCAACTTCCCGCAGGGCTTCTCCCACATCGGGCTGGTCGACGCAGCATGGGCGATAGCCCAAGCACAAGCAAACCAGAAGACAGGAGCAGAGGATGGCCAAGCTCGCCAACAAAGCCGCGTTGATCACCGGTTCTGACTCCGGATAGGGCATGCCACCGCAGTGGAGTTCACCGTATCAGCCGTTGGTGATACCGTGTATCAGCGATGCCTGATGCCGCCGCTGTTGTCGCGCCTTTCACCTTGCCGGACGATCCCACCGAGCCGGATCTTTTGGCGAAGTACTTCAAGGTCCTTTCCGACCCGACGCGCGTGCAAATCCTTTCGCTTCTGCAAGAGCTGGGCGAAGTATCAGTGAGCGATCTGGTTCGTGAGCTTGGCGTCTCGCAGCCGAAGGTCTCGAACCATCTTGCGTGCCTGCGCTGGTGTGGCTTTGTGCACACTCGCCGGGAGCATCCGAGCGTGCTGTATCGGGTGGCGGACCACCGCGTGCTTGAAGTCCTCGCGCTCGGACGCGCCTTGTTGACGGACAATGCCGCGCACGTCGAGGTGTGTGGGCGCGTGGAGGCCAAGGGCTGCTGATGCCGACCCGGCGCCGAGATTTCAGAGTTGGCTTCGGCGCCGCGGCGGTGATGCTCGTGTGTTGCGCAAGCCACGTGCTCGCGCTCGGGACGCTTGGTGCGGTTGTCGCTGGCAGCGCTTTCGGACTGCTCGCGAGCCTGGTCGTCGCGGCCGCTGTCCTCAGCGCATTCTTCGTACTTCGCCGCCGCCGGGCGGCTTGCCGTCCTACGAGCGGCGCAAATGAGGGGCGGGGAGATAATGACTGTTGAGCTTGAAATCTCTGGGATGACATGCGCCGCATGCGCTCGCCACGTCGCCGAGGCCCTGCGTGAAGCCGGCGCGGACGAGGTGGCGGTCGATTGGCGCTCGGGGCGTGCGAGAGTCGAGCCTGACGGTGCGCAGGCAAGCGAGCTCGGGCGTGCGCTCGATGGGACGAAGTACCAGGTCGTTCGAGTCTTGGAGTCCGATCGCCGCGGCCCCGGCAGTGACGGCGATTACGAGTACGACCTCGCGATTGTCGGTTCCGGTGGCGGGGCATTTGCGGCGGCGATCGCTGCGCGCCGGCGGGATCTGCGCGTTGTCATGGTCGAGCGCGGTGTCGTCGGCGGGACATGCGTGAACACCGGCTGCATCCCCTCAAAAGCGTTGCTCGCGGCCGCTGAGTCGCGACATCACGCAATCGCTCACAACTTCCCGGGCGTGCCGACCACCGCGGGCTCGGCCGACATGGCGCAGCTTGTGGACTCCAAGGACGAGCTTGTCACGGGGCTGCGCCACAGCAAGTACATCGATCTCGCCGACGAGTACGGCTTTGAAATCGTCGAAGGCAACGCCCGCTTCGTCGACGGGCCAGCGCTCGACGTCAACGGACGCCGCCTCGAAGCGGCTCAATACCTCGTTGCCACGGGAGCGCAAGCAGCTATCCCGGACCTCCCTGGTCTTGCCGAAGCCGGCTATCTGACGTCGACGACCGCGATGGAGCTGCGCGAGCTGCCGCAGTCGCTGATCGTGATCGGCGGCGGGTACGTGGCGATGGAGCAAGCGCAGCTGTTCGCGCACCTCGGCACAACAGTCACGATGCTCGTCCGGTCGGTTCTGGCGCGCGGCGAGGAACCCGAGATATCCGAAGCGATCCGCGACGCATTCGTCGACGAAGGCATCGACGTGCGTGAAGGTGTTGTTCCGGACGCTGTTTGGCGTGACGGCCGACACGTAGTCGTTTCCACTGCGGGTCAGGAAATCGTCGCTGACCACGTGCTGGTTGCGACCGGTCGCCGTCCTAGCACGGACAATCTCGGCTTGTCCGAGGTCGGCGTCGGCGTGAGGATGGACGGTGCGATCGTCGTCGATGACGACTTGAGCACCAGTAACCCGCGGATCTGGGCGGCCGGGGACGTCACCGGCCATCCCCAATTCGTCTACGTGGCCGCCAAGCACGGCGCGCTTGTCGTCGAAAACGCCTTCGACGGCGCGGGTCGGCGGATCGAGTACGGCGCGTTGCCGCGGATCACGTTCACGAACCCGACGATTGCTTCTGCAGGGATCACCGAGGCGCAAGCGCAGGCACGCGGCATGGACGTGTCATCCCGCACGCTTGATCTGCAGCACGTCCCGCGGGCGTTGGTCAGCCGCGCCACCCGCGGGTTGGTGAAGGTGGTCGCCGACAGCGAGACGGGGCGGATCGTCGGCGTGCACATCGTCGGCGACGGCGCCGGAGACGTGATCCTCGCGGGCAGTCTCGCGATTCAGGCCGGGATGACGGTCGAGCAGCTCGCGGCGGGGTGGAACCCGTACCTCACGCTCGGTGAAGGGCTGTATCTCGCCGCGCAGTCCTTTTCGCGTGACCCGAGCAAGCTCTCGTGCTGCGCGGCCTAGATCCGTAACTCGTTCGTATCCGCCGAAAGGGTGGCAATTGTGGCTGAGCGCTTCGACGCCGTTGTGATCGGAACCGGCCCGGCGGGGGAGGTCGCGGTTTCCCGGCTCGCCGCCCAGAACCTCAGGGTCGCGCTCGTCGAGCGTGAGTTGATCGGCGGGGAGTGCGCATACTGGGCATGCATCCCGTCAAAAACGCTGCTCCGCCCGCCAGAATCGCGCTTTGAGGCGCGTCGCACTGCGGGCGTCGACGACCCCGCGACGCACTGGCCGCAGGTCGCTGAGTACCGCGACTACATGATCCGCAACCTCGACGACAGCGGACAAGTCGCCGGCTACGAGCAGCAGGGCGTCACTGTGGTCAAAGGCAACGGTCGCATCACGGGACCGGGCGTCGTCGACGTCGCGGGCCGCAGCCTGCAAACCGACCGGATCATCGTCGCGACTGGCAGCGACGCCGCGATCCCGCCGATCGCCGGGCTCGAAGAAGCCGGCTACTGGACCAACCGGGAAGCGACCACGCTCCAAGAGCTTCCGGAAAGCATCGTGATCCTCGGCGGCGGACCGGTCGGGGTCGAACTCGGCCAGTTCTTCGCTCGCTTCGGCGTCACGACCACGATCCTTGAAGCGGCCGACCGTCTGTTGAGCCGAGAAGACCCTGCAGTCGGAGAGATCATCATCAACACGCTGCGCGAAGAAGGCATCGACGTCCGGGTCTCAGCGCGCGCGGAGCGGGTGCAGACGCGAGACGGCCGCCGCGTGGTCACCTTGGAGGACGGCGAAGAAGTGTCAGGCCAGCAGCTGCTTGTCGCCACCGGACGCAGGCCTCGTGTGGAAGGCATCGGCCTGGAAAACGTTGGCATCGAAGCCAACTCAAAGGGCATCGAGGTCGACGATCGCTGCCGTGCCGGCGACGGCGTGTGGGCGATCGGCGACGTCACCGGCGTCATGCCGTTCACCCACGTCGGCATGTACCAAGCCCGAATCGCAGCTGCAGACATCGCCGGCGACGGGCACAGCGCCGACTACACGGCGATCCCGCGCGTCGTCTTCTCGGACCCCGAAATCGCGGCGGTCGGACTCACGGAGCGTCAAGCCCACGACCACGGCGTCGATGTTGCAACCGCGCGCGTGTCCCTGCCCGACACTATCGCCCGACCATGGACGTACGAGAAAAACCCGCGTGGCGACCTAGGCTTGATCGCAGACCGCCAACGGCAGGTGCTTGTGGGCGCGTGGGCCGTCGCACCGCTCGCCGGCGAGTGGATTCATCAAACCGCGCTGGCCGTCAAAGCCCACATCCCGCTTAGCGTTCTGCGTGACACGGTCGCGCAGTTTCCGACGTTCAGCGAAGCGGTACTCAAGGGTGTCGAAGCGCTCGACGCTTGAGGCGTCGAGGCAGTATGCGCGGACGGATGCGACCAGCATGCCGGCGGTGACGAGCAGAACCCCGTGGACGCAGGCGCGCACTCAGGCGACGGCTTTCACCCCGCGTGCCACGAGGAAGCGGACCATCGGGTATCCGGTCAGGAACCCGAGGATGAGGCCGACCTGCATGAGGAAGAGGAACTCAACGTCCGTGACGCCCGGCATGACCCAGCCAAAGTGCAGGAAGAGCATCCACCCGCCCATCCCGATGTCGAACGCAAGCACGGTCGCAACAGCGATGAGCGCCGCCACGCCGACGCCACGACCGCCCGACAGCCGACGCGAGGGCACGGTCGAGAAGAAGAACTCGTAGGCGAAGAGGATCGCCGTCGCGATGACGGCGACCGCGGCGATCATCGCCCAGAGGTCGAGTCCCGCCAGCGTCACGCCGGACAGGACGATGAGCGGCACGCCGATGATGTGCCCGACCAGTGAGGCGAAACCGCCCGGCGTCCCGCCGGTCAGCGCGGCGGTCGAGAGGTCCTTCTCCGGGGACGGGCCGTGCCCGGTCTGCCAACGCTCCGACCGTAGGCGGCCGTAGCGCATCCATGCCCAAACCGCGAGCGGCCCCAGGTACAGGCCGGTCGCCGGCCACACGACGTTCATGGCGGTGTTGCGCTGGCGGTGGCCACGTACGACGATGTCGTAGGCGATGAACGCCGCGGACAGCGCGGCGATGGCAACGAAGAACCACGAGACCGGCGTCAGCCACGCGGGGATGCTGCTCATCTCACCCATCTCGCTCATTTCACTCATCTGGGAAGGTCCTCTCACGTCCGACAGGGTCGCTACTAGCAAGAGTAGTAGAAACGTTCGAAAGACGCGCCGGCCGTCCTGAGCTGGCGCGTCACCGCGCCGCCGGCGGTGGCTTGAATCGCGGCGTAATGGCGCTTGAAGAACCGAAAGGCTCGCGTGCGGCGTTGAACGCAACCGCGGTCGCGAGAAATGGGGCCGGCCGCTAGGACGGCCGAGTAAACGGCGAGTAACAGGCCGCCCTGCGCGGTGCGAGAGCTCGTCGACGCCAGACCCACGATCGCCCCGAGCGTTGGCCCGACACATGGCGTCCACGCCAGCAGGGCGAGAGAAACGAAATGAGCCCCGCTGCGAAGGCGAGGGCCATGCTGGGCGCTTCAACCATCAAGCGCGTATTTCTTGATGTCGGCG
>JADDQZ010000029.1:13139-16818 GCA_016781085.1 Actinomycetota bacterium | reverse complement strand
CTGCCGTTGGCGCCCGGTGATCGATTGATCTTCCTCACCGACGGGATGCTCGGGCGCAAAACCGACAGCCTTCCGCTTGAATCGGTGGTGGCAGCGTGCGCCCGACTGCATCCGCGTGAAACCGTGCAGCGGCTGATGAGGGCCGTTCTCGACGCCAACGATGGCGATCTCGAGGACGACGCGACCGTCATGTGCCTGGATTGGCATGGCGGCCCTCCGCGGGAGCGAACGACCGCTTCGGGCGCCAACCGGTAAATCCAATCGGCTCATAGGCTGCGCCGGCGCTCGGGGCGGCGTGCAGCGCCTGAGCCATGCACGAGTCGCAGTGCGGCCGACCAAAGCCGACGGGCCGCTACCGCGGCCCGCCCCGCTACTTGCTTTTCATAAGGTCGCGTCGCCGAAGGCTACGTCTCCGCTGAAGGCAATGCGGCGTCAACGCGACCCCTTGGGAAGTAATCGCCACTTCCTACACCGGGTTTCGTTCAAAGCCGGATCGGCGAACGTGGACTTGAACGTCAGCAGCTGGGATTACGACCACGACCAGTCCGTCACCGCTTCGGAGCGCACAGCCATCCATTGAAGCCCTGACCGCTGCTGAGCCAATAGCGGGAGTAAGTAGTCGAGGCCGCCCCTGAGGCGGCTCGACTCATCGGAGTCTGCGGGGAGCGGCTGCCGCGGTGCAATTTCCGAAGGCAATCAAGTGCTTGCCGGCCACTGGGAGCGCTTGACCGTGAGTGCGTCGAGCTGCTGAAGACCAAAGCGAGCGCCCGACGACCGCGGCCGGATGACGGCGTGCGTGTGGTGCGCGTACTGCCCTCCCCCGCCGCGGCGTCGCAATAACGAACGATTGTGAGACGATCCCGCGAGGCGTGACGCTTGACGGGGCTATGCGGCTCCGTCTTGTCTCAATACTCGTCCCACGCCCCTTGTCTCACGTCCGACGTTTTGGGACAGTGTTGGCGGGGGGAAAGATGCCTCGCGTCGCGCGCAGATTCGCTGGACCGCCGCTCGCCGCGGCGACTGCACGGTGATGTCTTCGTAAGCGAGGACACGCAGCTGCCCACGTACCGCTTCCAATAGCTCTCCTGGTTGCAGGAGGTGATCAGGCGAGCGCGGTCGACCGTAGTGCTCGTTACCCGCCGCGAACGTCTCATAGATCAGCAGTCCCCGAGGACCGACGGCCGCCACCAGCTGGGGCAACAGCGGGCGATGCAGATAGTTCGTGACGATGACCGCCGCGTACGAGCCGGCCGGCACACCGCGAGCGCTGTCGGTCTCCAGATCGGCGGCGACGATCCGTACGTCGTTGCGGCCCGCGAGGTCGGATACCCCGGACGTGTCTCGGTCGACACACACGACCCGCAGCCCCCGCTCCAACAGAAAGCGCGTATGGCGGCCACTCCCGCAGGCGACGTCGAGCACCTCCCCGTCAGTCGGTATCAAGTCGGCGAAGCGAAGGAGCCACTCCGACGGCCTTCCAGGGCCGTGCACGGCGCAACGCGCTGTCTCGCCCGCGCTCATCCGACTGGCGACGACGCGTCGGCCATGTCCGCTGGCGGGCAGTCATGGAGTTGTACGAGGCCATGCACGCGCTTGATACGTCGGGTCGCCGAGGACGAGGTAGGTGAGTCTGAAACGCCCAACATGCGGTCACTCGCAGCGGCTCGCTCTGTTAGCCGTCGCAGTCGACCGCCACTCGGAGGGCATCACAGATCTCGCGCATGCGGCTATCGGCGAGGCGGCCTAGGCGCGTGACGAGCGTCGCGATCGAAACGCTTTCCACCGAGTCAAGGTTCACAGCGGAGTGGCGAGGGATCGGGTCATCACCGGGGTCGAGTACTACTTCGCTGGGCAAGCCTCGGATCGTCGTGGTGCACGGTGCAATGAGCGCACGTCTGAGTCGCGGGATTGCCGCGTTTCGCGACAAGACGACTACGGGACGGTGACCGATCTGCGGCAGCTCACACCACCAGAGCTCACCTCGAACCGGCTGGGTGCTCATGAGGCCGCAGCCGCTGCCCGGAATGAGGCGAGGTCACCCCACTCGTCTGGCTCGTCAAGCGGGTGATCTTCGTAAGCGCTGTAACTCGCGTCTAGTTCCGCAGCACGGTGCTGGGCCAGCAGCGCGGCCAGGGCCGCATCGATCAGGGCGGCGTCGGTGATCCCCGAACGCACACGTCTAGCACCTGCAAGCAGATCCGCATTGACGGTGGTGCTCAAACGTGTGCGTGCCATGCCATAACTATGCCACAGCAGGCGGCCCGGGCCTACAACGAGCTTCCGTGCGCCGGCGCGTTAACCACCCCTGTGCCGGCGATCGAGTTCAGCCCTGAACGCAGACGGGCGACCCTTGGGCCGCCCGTTCTGGAGAGCTAGTCCGGAATGTATGAAAGGAAGGTCCCAGGTCGCGTGATCTGCCTGGCGGCTTCACAAATGACGGCGAATTCGCCGTCTTGCCGGGCTGCTCTACGGGCCGTATCGGCGGAGGTCCCTGCAAGCTTGAGACCTTTCCGGCGACCGATCTTGCGACCGTTTCATCAGGTCGGAGCGCTGCTGCCGCGGGCGCTTGGACTCCCCCTTAGGGCAATAGCTCCAAGCCTGCACCTTGAAAGCCTTGGCGCCGGCGTGTCGATCAGCTGCTGGGCCGGTACGACGCAAGCAGCGACGCCAGGTCTGTCAAGCCGAAAAAATCGGCGATCTGCGCGGCGGATCGGCTCCCAGCGTGCACGTCAGCGCCGTAATCGAGCAGCAGCTTGACCGACGGAGTCGACTGCCGGAACACCGCGGCGCCGAGTGCGGTCTGGCCGCGGTCATTGACGCGATTCGCATCGGCGCCATGTTCGAGCAGCATGCGGACCGTCTCGGGGTGATCGTGGTACGCGGCGAGGATGAGCAGCGAGTCGCCGGATCCCCCGGTTAGATTCACCGGCACGCCGCGCTCGATCACGGTTGACAGCGCTTGAGTCTCTCCCTCCCGGGCGAGGTCGAGCACCCCGCGCAGGTAGTCGAGTTCCTCTTCGGTCAGCTCCTCGGACACTCACATGAGCCTACGCACAGATCCGCAGGCCGCCGGTCCTGCCGCGTCCCGGGGATAGCGCTATCGCGGTCAGGCCTTCGGTCGGGCCGCGACCGTCACCTCGCTGATGAGGTAGCGACTCGTCACGGCGAAAGCCTCAGAGGATTCGTTCGCCTGCTCATAAGCGGCTTTCACGCCCTCACGCACGTCATCGAGCACTCCCCTCGCCGACAGCGCTTGACGAGCCTCCATCCACATTGGATGGTGTTCCATCTGCTCGTCGAGATAGGCCTCGAGCGACTCCGCACGGTCGTGAGCGTGTGTTCAGCGATATGGACGGCTGCGGCTCAAACAGTGACTGGACTTCGTTCGGCCCTGCCCAGCGGTCGACGCGCGGCGTTGCGCCCAGCGCTTCCCGAAGCACGTTGACCCCGGCGAACATCCCGCCGGTCGGAATCCACGACGTGACGACGATCCTGCCCCCGGGACGAATAACCCTGAGCAGTTCTGAAACGGCCGGACCCGGCTCAGCGAAGATCACGCCGAACACGCTTATGGCCGCATCGAAGGAGTCGTCGGCGAACGGCAGCTTCTCTGCGTTGGCGACGATGAAGGTTGAGCGCTCGCTAAGGCCGGCGCCGTGCGCCCGCTCCGCCGCAATTT
>JADDQZ010000029.1:5420-12989 GCA_016781085.1 Actinomycetota bacterium | reverse complement strand
AATTTCAACCAGGCCTCAGCAAGGTCGATCCGACGACTTCTGCGCCGGCCGCGGCCACCAGCAGGGCGGCGTTACCGGTGCCACATGCCACATCGAGGGACGCGCTCGCCAGCTGAAGGCGCCAACACCGACACGGCTTGTTGGGCGGCGGGCGCCAGAACAGCCGCTGTTCGCTCGTATTGCCCTGCGCCCCAATCCGTCATCCCCTCACACCTGAGCATTGCGGTTTCGCCAGTGCGCGACCACTGAAGCCGCCGACTCACCGCGTGCGTCGTCGCTTCGCACCGTCCGACGCGGGTCCTGAATTCCGACGAGGCCAAGCACACCGCCAAGCGCGACGAGCGTTGCGGCCGACCCCATTCCAAGTCGATACGCGTCAACCGACGCCTGCGTCACCGCTGCTCGCATCCTTGGATCCTGGTCGGCCGGCAGCGTCGCCAAGCCTCGGTCCCGTGCGTCGCGTAACGCCACGGCCGCTTCCGAACCGCCCGCACCAATCGAGCGCTCGAGTGAGGCGTTGAACTGGGCGATTATCAAGGCGCCCAGGGCGGCGACGCCCAGCAACCCGGCAACGCGCGCCACAGCGTTGTTGACTCCTGACGCGATGCCGGCGTTTTCTTCGCCGGCGTCGGCCAACACGGTCGCCGTCAACGGCGCGACGGTCGCCGCCAGACCGAGCGCAAACAGCAGCAGCCCGGGCAGCATTTCCCTCGTGTAGTCGACATCGGCGTCCATGGCGGTCAGATAGGCGAGCCCTACCGCAGCGACCAGCGGACCGCCGCCCATGAACCGTCGCGGCCCGAACCGCTCGGCGAGGGCACCGGCCTGCTTGGAGAAGGCGAACATCACAAGCGTGACCGGCATCGTCGCCATCCCTGCCTGCAGGGCGCTGTAACCGGCGACCTGCTGCAGAAACAGCACCAGCAGGAAGAACGTCATCGACAGCCCCGCATACATCACGAACGTCTGGGCGTTACCCCCCGCGAAGTTGCGTCGCCTGAACAGCTTGAGCGGCAGCATCGGGTGGGCCGCGTGAGCCTGACGCACCACAAACGAACCGAGCAGCGCTATTCCTGCGAGGCCGCCACCCCAGACCTGCGGTGACCCCCAACCCACTTCGGGCTGCCGGACCAGAGCCAGTACCGGTCCCGCCAAGCCCAAAGCCGTCAGGACCGCACCTGGCCAATCGACCGGCGTATGCGGCCTCTCTCGCGAGCGCGCGGGCACGGCGACGGCAACGAGGCCGAGCGTGACGAGAACGAAGGGAACGTTGATCGCGAATATCCACCGCCAAGACGCCGCGTCGACCAACCAACCGCCGGCAAGCGGCCCGATCACCGTCCCTATTCCCGACCACGCCGTCCACGACCCGATTGCGGCGCCTCGCTTGTCCGGCGGGAACGCCGTGACGATCACCGCAAGCGCACTCGGCGTCAGCAGGGCCCCGAAGACTCCTTGGAGCGCACGGCCGGCGACCAGTAGCTCGATCGACGGCGACATCGCACATAGCGCCGACACAGCTCCGAACCCGGCGACGCCGAGACTGAACATCCGTCGAGCCCCGAAGATGTCTCCGAGCGAGCCCCCGATGAGGATGAGTGAGCCGAGCGCCAGCAAGTAGGCATTGGCCACCCACTGCTGGCCGGCCAGGCCCCCACCCAGATCGTTCGCGATCGCCGGCAGCGCCACGTTGACCACCGTTGCGTCGAGGCTGACAACGAACGAACCCATGATCGCCGCCAGCAGAGTGAGACGACGTCGCGGTTCAATCACTTCCCCGACGCTACCGCGGGTCGGACGCAGCCGCCCCTGTCCAATCACCGTCAACGATCGAGTTCAACCGTCGGCGGTATCCATCCGCGTTGACCAGTCAAGGGGAGGCGGAGGATTGCCTGTCCTGGCTCTGGTGCGGGCGACGCCCCGGCAGGCTACGTCGCGTTGCCGTAGAAATCCTCCTCATGGCGGCGTCCGAAGCAACGATCATCAACGCCGGCGGGCGCGACCTGCGGGTGACGAGCGCTGACCGAGTGATCTTTCCCGCGACACCCACCTCGGGGCCGGTCACCAAGCTCGCCATCGTCAAGTACTACCTTGCGGTCGAGGACGGGATCATGCGCGCGCTGACGCGCCGCCCGACGACGCTCGAACGCTGGCCGAAGGGCGTGCATCCGGGCATCGTCCTTTCCACGCGTGAGAAGGGCGGTGGCGACGCCTTCTTCCAAAAGCGCGTGCCCCAGGGTGCTCCGGACTATGTGCGAACGGCACGCATCGAGTTTCCGTCGGGTCGCCATGCGGACGAGATCTCTCCCACGGAGATCGCCGTCGTGGGCTGGGCCGCCCAGATGGGCACGATCACCTTCCACCCATGGCCGGTGCGAGACGATGACGTCGACCATCCCGACGAGCTGCGCATCGACCTTGATCCCCAGCCGGGCACGGACTTCGCCGACGTGACCGCCGTCGCCGCTGAAGCACGGGTGCTTTTGGACGAGCTTGGCTACACCGGCTTTCCGAAGACCTCGGGCGGTCGCGGCGTCCATATCTACGTGAGGATCGAACGGCGCTGGACGTTCACCGACGTCCGCCATGCCGCCATCGCCTTCGGGCGCGAGCTCGAACGGCGCCTACCTGGGCGCGTGACCACCAATTGGTGGAAGGAAGAACGCGGCGAACGTGTCTTCGTCGATTACAACCAGAACGCGCGCGACCGCACCATCGCCTCTGCGTACAGCATCCGACCGAAGCCGGGAGCACCGGTTTCAGCACCGGTCGCCTGGGACGAGCTCGCGGACATCGTGCCCGAGGACTTCACGGTCGCGTCGATGCCGGCGCGCTTCACCGAGGTCGGCGATCGTCACGCCGCCATTGACGCTGCCGCCTTCTCCCTGCAACCGCTGCTCGACATGTACGAGCGCGACGCCGCCGAAGGTCGCGCCGACATGCCGTACCCGCCCGATTATCCGAAAATGCCGGGAGAGCCCAAGCGCGTACAGCCATCGCGCGACCGCGACCGCCCGCGGTCCTAGACGAGCCGAACCCAACGCACGCTGCTCGTCGGCACGACTATCGCCGGTCACCACCTGGATCGTCCATGCGACGCCGAACGAGCGCCGCCCGTAGTGTTGTGAGTGAGAGGCTGGCGAGTATTGGAGTGGTGAGAGTGGGCGCAGGACTTGGAAGCAGCATCGCCGTGGTGGCCAGCGGGCTGGCGTTGCCGCTGACGGCTAATGCCGACGATGGTCCGCAGCCGCGGATCCTCACCGTCTCCTACAAGGCCAGCCACGAGTTCAAAACGGGTGGCCGTCAGCCCGCGATCGTCGTACGGGCACGCGACCGCGACGGTCGCATAGTCAGGGTCACCGTCAAAGGGCGGCGCATCGCCGTCGGCACAAGCGGGGGCTGTGGGCGACGTGGCAGCCCGCGTGGGGCGCTGCACCGCTACTTCCTGCCCGTGCGACGACTACCCCGGGGCCCGCACCGGCTGAGCGTGCGAGCCCAGTCGTCCTCGTGCGATACGGCCAAGCTCACGCAAAGCGTCACACGAAAGGTCACGGTCAGGGTCTTCGATCGCGCGCCGTCCTAGCAGCCCCGCGCGCCGACGAACCCGGATGCGAGCTCAGCCGCCGGACCCCCGCCGGCGTGGCTGGCGGCTCGCGCCGGGTCAACCTGCCGCCGCTGGTTATACGCAGTCAGATCAGCGTGCGCATGACGGCCTTCTTCCAGCCGGCATAACCGTCTGCGCGTTGTTGCTCAGTCCATTGCGGGTCCCACCGCTTGGATTGATTCCAGTTCCGCCGCAGCTCGCCGGTGTCTTGCCAAAACCCGACCGCCAGTCCTGCTGCATAGGCCGCGCCCAGCGCCGTGGTCTCCGCCACGATCGGGCGGCTGACCGAAACTCCTAATACATCGGCCTGCAGTTGCATGCAGAAGTCGTTGACCGTGACGCCGCCGTCAACTTTGAGGACCTCCAGGTGCACGCCGGAGTCGACTTCCATCGCCTCGGCGACGTCACGGCTCTGATAGCAAATGGCCTCAAGCGTGGCGCGGGCGAGGTGCGCTTTGGTATTGAATCGTGATAGCCCCACAATCGCGCCGCGGGCATCGCTACGCCAATACGGCGCGAACAAGCCCGAAAACGCGGGCACGAAATACACGCCGCCGTTGTCTGCAACGCTCGCCGCGAGTGGCTCGGTCTCCGCGGCAGATGAGATGATGCCCAGCTGATCGCGCAGCCATTGAACCGCTGACCCTGTTACTGCAATCGAGCCTTCAAGGGCGTAAACCGGTTGATCGCTACCGAGGCGGTAGCAAACGGTGCTCAAGAGGCCGTGGTCACTGCGAACCAGCTCGGTGCCGGTGTTGAGCAGCATGAAGTTTCCGGTGCCATAGGTGTTCTTGGCTTCGCCCGGCAAGAAGCACGCTTGCCCGAACATGGCCGCCTGCTGGTCACCGAGGATGCCGGTGAGCGGGACGCCTGCCAGCTCCGCCGGCGTTGTGACTTGGCCGTAGCCGGCTTGGTCACAGGACGACCGCATTTCCGGCAACATCCCCCGGGGCACGTCGAAGAAGCCGAGCAGCTCTTGATCCCAATCCAGCGTTTCCAGGTCCATCAACATCGTGCGGCTGGCATTGCTTACGTCGGTGACGTGGACTCCGCCGGCGACACCTCCGGTGAGGTTCCACGTCAACCAGCTGTCGATGGTTCCGAACAAAGCGACACCGGCCTCGGCATCGGCGCGAATGCCCGGGACGTTGTCGAGGATCCACTGCAGCTTGGCGCCGGAGAAGTACGTCGCGGGCGGCAAGCCGGCCTTCCGCCGAATCACGTCCCCCCTGCCATCGCGCTCGAGCGCCGAGGCGATGCGGTGGGTACGGGTGTCCTGCCAGACGATCGCGTTCCCGTACGGCTGCCCGGTCCGCTTGTTCCACACGACCGTGGTCTCGCGTTGGTTGGCAATTCCCAGAGCGGCGAGATCGGAAGCGGCCAGTCCGAGCTGGTTCATCGTCGTCTGGATCACCGCGAGGGTGCATTCCCAGATCTCCAGCGGGTCGTGTTCGACCCAGCCCGCTCGGGGCAGGATCTGCTCGTGTTCCAATTGATGCTTGCCGACCTCCTTACCGGCGTGGTCAAACACCATAAAACGCGTGCTCGTGGTTCCCTGGTCCACCGCCCCGACGAAGTCAGCCATATCGGAATCCTCCTCTAAACCCGCGGTGCAGGCGGGCCGGACGGCCGGCCCGATCAACCTGCCGTTTCGCGACTTCGACGCCATCGCCGTCTGGCTCAACTCGTCGTCTGCGCCCGAGACGTCCTTTTCGCGGTGCCACACGCTCGCAGCTGATGCGGCGATGGTCGGCGCCGCGCCCGTGGGCCTGCGCCACGCCGGCGCTGGCTAAGCGCGACACCATCTCGGCTGCGCCGATCCAGTAGGAGTGACCGGCGTCGACCTACACGCTCACACCGGGCGGACCACCTCGTACGCCAAGTAGTTGCTACAGCGACGTCCGCCGCATCACGCCGGCGCACCTCTTCACTTCCGAACGATCACGACGGCGTGCCGCGACCTTTGCTCGCGCAACATGTCGTACGCTGGAGCAATGATCTAACGGTTAGAGGGCTTTCGCGTGTCGACGGCACAGCCACGAACAGGCAAACCGCGAACGCCCCGCCAAAGCGTCTTCATCAAGAAAACGCCACCTCCACCCCAGCCCCGGGGCTTATCACACGCGGTACGGCAGCCAGTGTCGGCACGTACGCGTGCGACCAAACGCACTTCCTCTCCCTCATCACCTTTCCCATCCCACCAGATCGACCGCGCCCGTCCCGGCCCTGGACGCGTCCTCGCCGGGGCGATGGACCTCATGACGTGGTGACCGACCGCCTGCTCGGCTTTGCCGCCCTGGCGGCGACCGCCGCTCCGACATACGTCGCCGTGGAGGCGCTTTTCGTGCTGGCGCTCGCTTCGCTCCCCGCTATGGGCCTGTCGCCGGGAGTGGCGCGATGAGCACGGCGACGAGCTCCCTGAGTCGCAGAACCCCGTCGACCCCCGGTCGCCCGACCTGGCTGCTTCCCGTCCTCATGCTCGCCGGCGCGCTGCTGGTGCGCCTTGCGGTGGCCGACCGCAGCCTCTGGCTCGACGAGACGATAAGCCTCGTGCAGGTCGACCGGCCGCTCCTCGAGGTAATCACGCGCCAGATCAATAACGTGCATCCGCCGCTGTTCCACATCGTGCTGCACTCATGGGTTGAGCTGTTCGGAACGTCCCCCCTCGCCCTGCGCTCGCCGTCGATCCTCTGGTCGCTGGTGGCCGTCGCCGGCGTCGGGGCGTGGAGTCGCGAGGCGTTCCCGCACGTCAGCGCGGTGCCTGCGGCCGCGTTCGCCGCTCTGTCTCCTTTCGCCGTTTGGTACGGCACCGAAGTCCGCATGTATTCGCAGCTGTTCGCCCTGACGGCGGTGGCCGGCTGGCTCACCTGGTCGATCCTCGGAGGCGCATCCCCCACCCGTCGCCGTCTGGTGGCTCTCGGCGTCGTCTTTGTCGCAACCGTGTACACGCACTATTTCGGGACTTTGTTCGTCGGACTTGTCGGCGTGATCGCCCTCGCCGTCGCCGTCCGTCCCGGCGAGCGCCGGCGCGACGCGATGAGCGTCTTCGGCCTCACCGTCCTTACCGCCGTTGCCCTGGCTCCGTGGCTGATCCTCGTCATCACGACGCGGACCTCCGAGCCGGTCAGCCCGGCGTTCGACGATCCGAATCTCTTCACCGGGTTGATCGCCGGCATCGAGTTGCTCACCGGCTTCCGCTCATATGTCGTCCTGGGCGTCGCCGCCGCAGGTTGGCCGCTGCTCTGCCTCCTCGCGCTCCTCCTGATCCCGCAACTCGGCGTCCTGTCCTGGCGGGCGGCCGGGTTGTTGATCCTCGTCGTCGGGCCGCCCATCGGACTGCTCCTGATCTCGGCCGTGGGCGATCGCTCTGCCTTCGACAGCCGCTACCTCACAGTCTGCGTGGCTCCGCTGTACGTGATGTCCGGCTGGCTGTGGTCGAGGCTCGTGCGCCCGGGCCTCCGGCCGGTCGCCGGGGCGGTCGCCGTGGCGGCGGCGATCGCGCTGACCCTGTGGCAGAACCAGGATCCCGACAACCCGAAGCTCTACGAGCTGCGCGAGGCGATGCAAACCGTGAACGCGATGGCCCGTCCCGGTGACGCCGTGATGATCGTCCCGCAGCACAACGAGCTCGGGGGCAAGGATCCCGTCATCGAATTCTACGAGCCGCGCGACGGACTGCGCTATGTGGACACGTCGCCGCCGAGCCGCCGAGGCGTAGTCCCGCCCGAGGAGATGTGGACCCGAGTGTCGCGGACCGAGCCGGGCCAGTTGTTCGTGCTCTACGGCCCCTCCACGCTCGACGAGACTCGCGAAGACGACGCGTCCACGACTTACGACGGATTCATCAGCTCCAAGTCGCGTCAGCTCACACGGCTGGACTACGCCAACGTCTCCGTCAAGGTGTACGCCCCCCGCTGGCAGGATGCCGGACGCACCCGACCCCTTCCCGCACGGTGACGGCCCTG
>JADDQZ010000029.1:0-5294 GCA_016781085.1 Actinomycetota bacterium | reverse complement strand
TACCTCCAGGTTTTGCCGTCAGCACCGGTCATCTGGGAAGGTGTCGCCGAAGACGTCGATGTTGGTGCGTGGCCCCTTCGCCTTGAGGCTCACAATTAGCAACCTACGCGGTGACCTACTGCGCTTAACTCCGAACCGCAAGTCTCAGCCAATCCTCAGGCCGCGGCCCATACTGTCGTGGTGACCGTCGGCGCCGCTCTTCCAATCGGTTCTCGGCCGTTCCGCTGTCTTGACGACAGCGAGCGTGCCGACCTTCCCGTCGTGGTGTTCGTCGCCGGACTTCCGGGGGCGGGCAAGACGACGCTGATCGACCGCGCCGCACCCGCGCCGCGCTGGGTGGTCGTGGACACCGACCGACTACGTCGTCAGCTCCGGGGAATGCTGCGCGTCACGCCGCTGCTGCGACTCGCGTACATCCTGAGCTTGTTCGCCGCCATGGCCAGGCACGACCGCGTCGTCGTTCACTCGCGCGGGACTTCGATCGTCATGCGACGGCTGGTGACCGCTATGGCCGGGATGCGCTGTGGCCGCTCCGTCTTGGTGCTGCTCGACACGCCGCCCGAAACGGCGTTGGGCGGTCAGATGCAGCGAAATCGCGTCGTGTCGCGACGAGTGATGAAGCGGGAGATCAAGCGGTGGACTGAAGTGCGCGACGCGGCGTGTGGACCTGGGCTACGAGCCGAGGCATGGGACATCGTGCTCGTGCTGAACCGCTCCGAGGTCGCCGCCGTGCGTCAACTCGACGACCTCTGCCGGTAACGCGCAGTGTCGGAACGCTGGAGGCCCCTCTACAGCGCGGCGAGGCGCGTCTCGGCCTCGTGCGGGCTTCGCCCAGCGCCCATGCGTTCAAGCGTCGGCGCGGAGTCACAACACGTGCGGGGCGCCGATGAGTTTCAGGCCTCTGCATCGTCTAAGGACCATGAGCGACCTCACTCACTCCCCCACCACGGTCTCCAACATCGGCGTGGTGATGTTCACGGTCAGCGATCAAGATGCCGCCCTGGGCTTCTACACCGAGAAGCTCGGGTTCGAAGTGCGCGCCGACATCCGCTTTGGCGAGAACGGCGAGATGCGCTGGCTTGAAGTGGCTCCTCCCGGCTCGACCGCCCGATTGGCGCTCAACCCGCAGATGTCCGACCAGCCTGGCGGTATTTCGATCGGCGTCGAGACGACGGACGTTCTCGCTGAGCATGCGCGCCTGCGCTCGATCGGCTGCATCGACCTCGACCCCGAGCCGATGCAGATTCCCGGTGCCCCCCCTGATGTTCATGCTGCGAGACCCGGACGGAAACCACGTCGTCGTGGTCGACGCGCCTGCCGCTCAATAGACGCGGGGGTAGGACACTAGATCGAGCCCGTCGGCGCGGTCTTGACGTCCGGCACACCGCGAAAGATCAGTCCATGGCGATCCAGTACTTCACCGCGACGAGCGTTGATGGCTTCATCGCTGATCCCGAGCACTCGCTGTCGTGGCTGTTGTCGCGCAACGTCGACGCCGAGGCCCCGATGTCGTATCAAGGGTTCATTCAGTCGGTGGGCGCGTTGGTCATGGGTGCCAGCACCTACCGCTGGCTCCTGGAACACGAGGGCGCAGAGGCGCCATGGCCCTACGACGTGCCGTGTTGGGTCTTCAGTCACCACGGCCTCCAAGCGCGCCCGGGCGACATCCGGTTCGTCCAAGGCTCCGTGGCCACGGTGCACCGCGAGATGGCGGCCGTAGCGGGCGAGCGCAACATCTGGGTCGTCGGCGGCGGCGATCTCGCGGGTCAGTTCGCCGATGCCGGTCTGCTCGATGAAGTCTGGGTGCAGTACGCCCCGGTGGCGCTGGGCGCAGGGGCGCCACTGTTGCCCAGACGGCTGGAGTTGAGCCTGATCGAAGTCGCGCGGAACGCCGACTTTGCTTGCGTCCGCTACGGCGTCGTCAAGGAGTCCTAGCCCGCTAGCGAGCCCGTCGTCCGGGTCGCGGCGGATGGAGGCGTCGACGTCGAGTGCCGGGCGCCAGAAGGTCACCGTGCCGTCGTCAAATCAGGCGCGGCCGGATCGCACGCTTGTCAGACGTTCGGCTGCTGCAACACGATCGCGACCGCCACGCAGTGCACGCTCCAGGCGGCGACCGTCGCAGCGTGAAACCACTCGTGGTGGCCCCAGGTACCGGGCCAGGTGTCGGGGCGCTTGAGCCCGTAGGCGACCGCGCCCGCCGTGTAGAGGAGTCCGCCAACGATGATCAAGATCATGGCAAGCAGACCCGCGCCGTCGATGAGCTGTGGCAGGAAGAAGATGGCGATCCAGCCGAGCAGGGCGTACAGGGGCACGTAGAGCCACCGGGGAGCATCGGGGTACAAGACCCGGAACAACACGCCCGCCAAGGCGCCAGACCAGACCGCGGTCAGCAGCACCGCGCCCGAGTCCTGCGGCAGCGCCAGCACGGCAAACGGCGTGTAGGTGCCCGCAACCAGCAGATAGATGTTCGAGTGGTCCAGCTGCTTCAACAGCTTCTGCGTGCGCGGTGCCCAATGTCCCCGGTGATAAGCCGCTGAAACCCCGAACAGCAACGCCGACGTCACGGCGAAAACAGCGCTCGCGATCTGCGAGCGCCCGTCCGGCGCCGAAGCCACGAGCAGCAATCCCGCGATGAGCGACAAGGGCAACGCGACCACGTGCAGCCAGCCCCGCAGACGTGGGCGCAGCACTTCGACCACTTCATCGGCGAAAGTGGCAGCGTCGGAACCCTCCGAGCTCACGGCCTAGGTGCCCTTGAGATAACTGCGCGTGACATCAACGACCAGAACCTTACGTCGGCCGGCTGCGTCGCAATCACTGGACACGGTCGACGGCCGGCTCCGGCCGCTCCCCAGGAACTCGACCCATTCATTGGCTTCTCACGCACCATCAAGTCCCTCGGGACAAACGTGGGCGTCAGCACACAACGGTCAGGGCACACCCACCGGAACTGGTAGCCCGCGCGTGGCGAGGAAATCCCGATAGCCGTCGTGCGGCATGTCCTCGAACGTTGTCTCGGTGGTGAGCTGCTCGGGAGGGTTGCCTTCGACCACGAGGCTGCAAGGGACACGCAACTGCGGTTGCGGGTTCTTCCAGCGTTCAAGACCGCCGAGCATGATCTTCTCGAACCGCGCGCCTAACAAGGTCAGGTTCGTGGCGCCGACGAGAGCGGCTGAGGGAGACATCACCCCTCGGAATCCTGTCTTTCTTAGCTCGTCCGCTAGGTGCTGGGACTGTTCGTGGGCGCCAACCGGCAAGCTCGGATCGAGCCCACAGTCGTGGTAGCGCTCAAACGTCGACAGGTCGGCGATGTCGTCTTCTCGTATGAAACACAGCCAAAGCTTGCGGCGGTACTGCGCGGCGCGCACGTGGCCGCGGATACCGTCGTAGCGGACGAGCTCCGCCCAAGCGCCCAACGGCTCCAAAGCTAGGTACTGGGCGTAGCCCTCGCCTTGCCGGTGCCAGCGCCCGGAAGACTGGGTCGGCACGGGCTCGCCCGCGGCGTGAAAGAGCGGCGCCCAGTCGGGTGAGACCTGGCGGTAGCAGTACCACTCGCCGCTGATGCGCTCCGGCTCAACCCGCCAACTGGGCACGAGCTCCTCGCGCGAGCGAAACCAGCAACTCGCGCGCGCTCGCCTCGTCCTCATTGAGGACTTCCAACGGGGTCCGGCCGTCGAGCTGATGACGCGGCGCTTCAAACCACATCATCAAGCCGACGGGAGTCATCGACGCGCGTAGATAGGTAAGGAGCTGCGAGAGGACCACGACACGCTCTGCCTTGCGGGTGACGGGACCTCCCGCCTTCCACGTGTTGACGGTCTTCGTCGACACCCCGAGAAGCCGGGAGAGGTCACCAACACCGGTCCCGCGCATCGTGCTGAAGACGGCCGTCGCGGCCGTCCGGGGGTCGTCAAGCTGGTTGTGCTCGAGGCGCCGCGAGATCCGATGCACCACATCGCGCATCCTCATCGTCGCCAGCTCGACTTCCCCACGCTCGTCGGTCGCGTCGACATCGACGTCGATCGCCCGGCGCAATTCGACGAGGAACTCGAACAGCTTGCGGGCGTCGTAGTCCTCGGTTCCCTCCGGCAGAGCGTCTGAGAGGTCGAGGACGGCGTCCTCCAGACCCCGATACCACTCTTGACGACGCCGGACTGTCGCCGCCTGCGCGGTGTCGATCAGACGGCGCTCGAGCAGGGATCGCGGCGGGCTCACGAGCTCTTCGACCCGCTCAGCCTTGACCCGCAGGAGAACCATCTGCTCCCCCATCTCGATCACCTCAGCTACCGCGCTCACTTAGACCCCTGGTCCGTGGAACTTCCGTGCCGGTAGGAAGTCTATCGGCAATTGCCGCTGTTTAGGCAGGTCACTTGCGCCGCAGACAAGTCAGTGCCACCCACCGCCGCGGGTCCGCAGTACGGGCGAGCGGAAAAGCCATGTTTCCCGTCACAGCCCACTGCTCGGCCGGGCGGTCTGACACCGCCCACGCCGGAGGCCACCCACTGACGTCGGCCGCCTCTAGCGCTGCAATCAATGCGTCGGCCACTTCGGCCACACCGGGATTTCGCACCGGCATCCGTTGGCGGAACCGCAGGACGCAGTGCGCGGACGGCACGATCTCCGCCACGAGCGGGTGCTCCAACCTTGCTACGCCGACGTCCATGCCGCCAGTGTCGCGGCTGAGACGGCCTCCTGAAGACCCGGCATCACAGCGCGGCACCGATATCGCCACCTGCCATCACAGGTGGGACTGGCCGCGCAGCCTGACTGCCAAGCATGAGCGCCAACTTTGCGGCGCGCGGCAACCGCTTGATGCGGGCCTCTTCGCGCATTGCGGTGGACCGGTCGCTGGCGCTCTGTGCCCAGACGAGTGTCACGGGCAAACGCGAACGGGTGTAGCGGGCTGCCTGACCGCCCTGGTGCTGCTCGAGGCGTCGGGACAGGTTGTTCGTCCACCCGCAGTACAAGCTGCCGTCCGCGCACTGCAACATGTAGACGCAACACCCACCGGCAGTGATCGCGTGGTCGATGGACGTCAGCGTTGCCGGCGCCGCCATCACGCCTTCACCTTGGTGACCAAGGTTGGTGAAGGACTTCGCTCACCTGCATCACGGTCGGCGCCAGCCATCGCACAACCGTACAAACGGCGGCCGGGCGCTGCCGCAGCGCGCGGGCACAACGCGTGCGAGCAGCATCGCGCGTGATTACTGGACTCAGGGCATCAGCTGGATGAAATCAGCGTGGCGAGGATTTGTGCGGTCCCTCACCCGCCTCTCCGGACCATCCGCGGCTCG
>JADDQZ010000063.1:23633-55301 GCA_016781085.1 Actinomycetota bacterium | reverse complement strand
CTTCACGCCGGCTGCGCCCGCTGCCGCACACCGGCGCCACGGCGGCCGCTCGGCGGGCCCGTCGCGCGGCGGCGCGGTTCGAAGCGCCGGCAGGCTTTCGCAAGGGATTCGGTTCCCCCGCCCTATTCGGGATCGTCCAGTGCTTCGTCGCCGCCTCGGTGTATTTCGGGCTCGGATTGGTGGCCGAGCGGGCACAGGCGCTGACGTGGCTGGTCTTCCTGGCTGCCGCGCTGTTCTTCGTCGCGCTCGTGCTCTCCTACATGGAGGGCGCGTCGCTGCACCAGGAGCGTGGTGGCGCCACCGTGATCGCTCGCTACGCGTTCAACGAGCTCTGGAGCTTCATCGCCGGCTGGGCGATCTGCCTGGATTACGTCATCCTGATCGCGATCACGGCGTTCGCCGCCGGCGATTACGCCGCGGTCTTCTGGGCGCCGCTGGGGCAACGCGGACCACAAGTGGTGTTCGCAGTGCTGGTCATCGCCGCCGTGTCGTGGTTCAACATCCGTGAAGCGGGCCCACGGCGCTACGACAACATCGCGTTGCTGGTACTCGCGGACCTTGTGCTTCAGGTGACGGTAGTACTGCTGGGCCTTGCCCTGCTCTTCGAACCGCGAGTGATCACGGCGCCGGCCACCCTTGGCGAGATCCCGTCCATCGGGGACTTCCTCTTCGCGATGACGCTGGCGATTGTCGCGTTCAGCGGCATCGATGCGTCGTCGGGACTGGCTGGGCAAGTGCGGATCGGGCGCCGCGGCTTGCGACGCTTGCTCGTAGCACGGCTGGCGGCTGCCGTCGTCCCGCTCATCGGAATCGCCTTGGTGGCGTCAAGCACGATGCCGCTGCGGGAGATCAATCAAGCAGGCGGGATGGGGCAAAGCCCTGTACTGGCGGTTGTCGGCGCGTTCGAGCACGAGTGGCTGCGCGAGCCGCTGCGCTATCTGGTGGCGGTCTCGGCCGTCGCAATCCTTGTCGCCGCTTGCAACGCCGCCACGCTGGGGTTGTCACGGCTGGGTTACTCGCTGGCGCTGAACCGCCAGATTCCCAGCTCGCTCGGCCGCCTGCACCCTCGCTTCGCCACTCCTTCGGTGTTGATCACCTGCGGTGCGGTCCTCGCGATCGTCTTGCTGCTGCCAGCGGACCTCGACTTTCTCGCCGGCTTATACGCCTTCGGAGCCACGATCTCGTTCATGCTCGTGCATCTCGGCGTGCTCGTCTTGCGCCGGCGCGAGCCGGGCCGCGACCGGCCGTTCAAGATCCCGCTCAACGTGCGCTTGTTCGGAGTCGACTGGCCGCTTCCGGCCGTCGCCGGCTTGGTGCTCTCGATACTGGCTTTCGGCTTCGTGGTAGGGCTGCATTCCGGGGCCCGGATCCTCGGCACCGTATGGATGGTTCTGGGGCTCACGCTCTACGTCACGTACCGCAAGCTCGACGGCAAGCCGCTGCTGCGCCGTGTGCTCGTGCCCGAAGAGATCTTCACGCGGCGCGAGGAGCACGAAGGCGAATACGGGTCGATTCTCGTGCCGGTCTTCGGCACGCCGCTCGACGACGACATCGTCCAGACGGCCGGCAGGCTGTCCGCCGAAGAAGGGCTCGAGGAAGGCGAGGGCGGCGCCGTCATCGAGGCGCTGTGGGTGTTCGAAGTTCCCTTGGCCAAGCCGATCGACGCGGCCATCCCGGCCGAAGAGCTCTCCCGTGCGCGCCGTGCGCTGGCGCGAGCCAAGGCGGTTGGGGAGGAGTACACGGGCGTCGAAGTGGCGACGGCGACGGTACGCGGGCGCCGCGCGGGAGAAGCGATCGTCCGCGAGGCTCGCCGGCGCGGCGTTGAAGCGATCGTCTTGGCGGCCGAAGAGCCGTCGAGCATCCGCGGCGGACCCGAACTGGGAGGGCAAGAAGGCCTGCGCGACCGGTTCGTCGGCGAAACGACTCGATACGTCGTCAACAAGGCACCGTGTCGGGTGATCCTGACCGCGCCGCCGGCACGGCCCGGCGAGCGGCGAGCGTCCATCCCGCATGTTTCTCAGCCTTCCACCGGCGCCCGGCGCGCAGCGAATGGCCGCAGCGCAGGCGTCCACGCGGGGTCGGCGCGCGTGCTCCTGCGCCATCGCCGTCCCCGGCTGGCGGCGCGGTCTCGCCAAGGCGCCGACGGCGCGGACGGCGGTTCGAGGGCGCCGGACGCCGCCGAGCTCCCCGCCGGTCCCCAGGACAGCGGCGAGCGTTCTGCGGACCGCTAGATTTCAGCTCATGTTCGTGCTCATCGTCGGCGCCGGGCGCGTGGGTTCGTCCGTGGCGACCACCGCGTTACAGGCAGGTCATACGGTTTCCGTGCTCGACGAGGATCCGCTATCGCACGAGCGGCTCGACATGGAGCTCGGGCAGTCCTGGGAAGAAGCCGGTGGCCGCTTCACGATCGGGACGGCGATGGAGCTGGAGGCGTTGCGCGAAGCCGGAGTCGAGGAAGCCGACGTGTTCATCGCCTCCACCAACGGCGACAACACCAACCTTGTCGTCGCTCAAGTCGCGCAACGTCGCTTCGATGTCCCTCGCGTGGTGGCACGCGTGCTCGACCCTCGTCGTGCCGCTTGGTATCAGGAGCAAGGCGTCAACACGATTTGCGGCACGGCCATCGCCATCGAGCAGCTTGAAGCCGCGGCGCTGAGAGACACGGCGTGAGCAGCCTCTACGTGATCGTGGCCGGAGCCGGCAAGGTCGGATGGAATCTCGCGCGCGAGTTGATCGGTAAGGGCCACGAGGTCACGGTGCTCGAATCCGACCGCCGACGCTATCTCGCCGTCGAGCAAGAGCTCGAGCATGCCGTGCAGTACGGCGACGCGACCGAGTTGTGGGTGCTCGAGCGGGCAGGCATCCAGCGCGCCGATCTGGTCGTGGCCGTGACCGGTGACGACGAGGACAACCTGCTGATCTGTCAAGTGGCGAAGGAGAAGTACCTGTGCGAGCGGATCATCGCGCGGGTCAACAACCCGCGTAACCTCATTCACTTCAAGCTCCTGGGTATCGAGCCGGCCGTGTCGGCTACTGATCTGATCCTGCGGCTGATCGAGCACGAAGTACCGAGTTACGGCCTCGTTCATTTGCTGGACCTTCCGAACGAGGAGCTTGAAGTGATCGAGCTCGTGGTCTCGGAGGACTCGCACGCTGCGGGCAAGCGGGTCGTCGATGTCAGGCTGCCCGAAGGATCGCTCGTGATGGCGTTGCTGCGCGAAGGCAAGGGCTTGGTTCCCAACGGGGAAACCGTCGTCGAAGCCGGTGACGAAGTCCTGGTCGTGCTTCAACCGCGCTTGGAGCACGACATCGAATCGATCTTCGTGTCGCCCAACGGGCGTTACTGACAGGGGCAGTTCGTGGCGGACTTCTCGGCGGATGTGGTGATCGTCGGCGCCGGGGCGGCCGGCGCGGCGTGCGCTCAAGAGCTACGAGCACGCGGGTTCGGCGGCTCGGTCGTCCTGGTCGGGCGTGAGCCGGATCTCCCTTACTCAAGGCCCCTGGTGTCCAAGGACTACTTGAGCGGGGCAGTGGGGCGCGAAGCGACTCGGCTGCGGTCGGCGGCGGAGTGGGACGCAGACGAAATCGAGTTGCTGACGCGCGTGAGCGTGATGAAGCTCGATCCCGAGGCACGAACCGTCAAGCTCTCCGACAAGCGCGAATGCAGCTACGACAAGCTGCTGCTTGCCACGGGCGCCAATGTGCGTCGGCTACGGGTGCCGGGATCCGATCTCGACGGCATTCATTACCTGCGGGCTCTGGCCAACGCCGACGCTGTCCGTGCCGATGCACAAACAGCAGAGCACGTCGTGCTCGTGGGCGGGTCGTTCGTAGCCTGCGAAGTCGCCGCCACGCTGACCGCGATCGGCAAGCGCTGCACGATGGTGATGACCGAAGAGCTTCCGCTGTCCGATGTCGCCGGGACACAAGCCGGGTGGTTCTTTGCGCGCGCATTGCAAGAGCGCGGGATCGAGACGATCACTTCCGATTCCCTGGAACGCTTCGAGGCTGCGCCCGTGGCAGAGGGCCAGGCACGGGCGCGCGTGGGCGCAGTGGTGACTGCGTCGGGTCGTGAGATACCCGCCGACATGGTGGTGATGGGCACGGGGGCCGTGCCCGACGTGATGCTTGCCCGTAGCGCGAAACTGGCGCTGGGTGAAACCGGGGGAGTGGCATGTGCGAGGTCGCTAGAGACGTCGGCGCCCGGTGTGTGGGCCGCCGGTGATGTCTGCGAATTCGACTCGGTGCCGCACGGACGGGCGCTGCGCATCGAACACTGGGACGTCGCCGAAGCCCAGGGACGCGCGGTGGCGGCGGCAATGCTGGGCGCCGGCGGCGACTTCACTTGCGTGCCGTACTTCTGGTCGGATCTTTCGGACTGGTGCAAGCTTGAATACGTAGGCGTGGCGGAGGGCTGGGACCGGGAAGTGCTGCGGGGATCGCTGGAAGACGGCGCTTTCTCCATCTTCTATTTCGATCAAGGCGTCCTGCGCGGCTGCCTGGCCGTCAATCGCCCAGACGACTTGAACCACGCGCGGAGGCTGCTGGCAGCGGGTGGCGGCTTGCGCGGGCCCGTAGACGCGCTTGCCGGTCTCACCACGGACCTTTCTGGGCTCTAGGCCGTTTGACTCGGCCAGGACGCGCACGTTCGGCGCGCCTGCGGTGTGGGCCCTCAACGGTAGGCCTCAACGGCTACACTGGCCGCCACCGTTGCGGGATGGTGTAACGGCAGCACGCCTCGCTCTGGACGAGGTAGTTGGGGTTCGAATCCCTGTCCCGCAGCTTGCGTCGTGCCGGACTGCGGCGTGTGAACCTACGCATCCGCCTGAAGCTTCAGGGCGGATCTGCCAGACTCGCTCGCCGATATGGATCAGATCGCGCTGCGCAACCGCTTTGCCATGGCCAAGGGGGCCTGGGACGAGCATTTGAAGGGCGTGCCCATGCCCGCTCTCGGCGAGGGCACCGCCGAGCAGAAGATCGAGCGCCTGGAGCTCGCCCTCGTCGACGCTCTGGGGGAACGTGCCACTCCCGAGACGGCGGAAGAGCTGGCCGACACCATGTGGACCTTGGTACACGCGCGCGACGATGCCGATCCGGTCAAGCAGCGAGTGACCGAGCACCACGGCGAGCTTGCACGCCTCGGTCACCAAGTCTGACCGGCGGCTGCCGCCGATCGAGCCGGCGCCGCGGGCGTTAGCTTCCATTCCATGCCTGTCTATTTGATCGCCGACGGTCGCGCTGCCGACCCATCCAAGCTCGAGGAATATCGCCGGGTCAATGCCGAGCTCATCCCGCGGTTCGGCGGTCGCTACCTGGTGCGCGGGGGTGAGCACGAGGTCCTTGAGGGAGACTGGAGCCCGGGTCGCCTCGTCATCATCGAATTTCCCGACCGTGACGCGGCGCGCAACTGGTACGACTCTCCGGAGTACGCGGGCCTGCGCGCACAACGGCATAAGCACGCGGAAACCAACATGGTGCTGGTCGACGGCCTCGATTGACGAGAGCAGCAAGCGTGCGCTTCTATCCCGCCGCCCCGTACCGCCGCGCCGCCACGATCGGCGCCGATGTCGTGGTTGTGCTGCTGCTGGTGCTGTTCGCGGCGCTCGCACTCGCAGTTAACGAAGCCGTGTCCGGACTGGCGGAGATCCCGGGAAGCATTGAGAAAGTCGGGACCGAGACGCGCGGCGCCCTGCAAGACGCCGCGACCGATGTGGCCAGCTTGCCGATCGTCGGCGACTCGATCGCCGATGCCTTGCGCGACGCCGGAACACGGGCCGGTGGTGGTGCCGTAGAAGTGGGTCAGAACGGGCGCGAACAGGTCGAGCACACCGCCAACGTGCTGGCCTTCGCGGTGTTCCTGATTCCCGCGCTGCTGCTGCTTGTCGGCTACGGCCCGAATCGATACGCGCAGATTGAGCGCCTGACCGCGGCGCGCAAAGCGATGGGCGGAACGTCGCAAACGTCCGAGCATGCGCGGACGATCGCCATGCGCGCAGCTTTCAGCTTGCCTTATACGACGCTGCTGCGTCATACGAAGGATCCTTTCGGAGATCTCGAGCGCGGCGATTATCAAGCGCTCGTGCGCGCGGCCCGCGAAGAAGCCGGACTGCCGCTGGACGGCTGAAAGGCAGCTGGAACTCCTGCTGTGGGCAGTTGGGCCGGCAGCGCAAATGGGTTGCGCGATGGCGCCGCCACGCAACCCGTTTCGTCACCCACTGACGGAGGAGGTTCTTTACCCGGGCCCGACCACGCCGGGAATAAGGCTTTTGGAGGAGTGCGCGCCCCCGCGTCGCATCGGGACCGTGCCGGCTTCAACCATGGCCGCGCTTGAGCCTCCTGCAACGTGCCTTTTGCGAGGGCTTTCCCTCGCGCGTAAAAACGCTACGCTCAGCGGCCGATGGCCGAGTGCTTGTTCATCGCTGGTGACGTCGAGATCTGCTTCGACTCCTTTGGAGACGAGGGAGATCCGGCGATGCTCTTGGTCATGGGTCTCGGCACCCAGATGCTCTGGTGGCGCGACGAGTTTTGCGAGGAGATCGCCAGTCGCGGATATCACGTCATCCGCTACGACAATCGCGACGTCGGCCGGTCTTCTCGCCTGCATCACGTGCCGTCGCCCACCCCGTGGCAGTTGCTGCGCCGCACGGCGGGGATCGGCGGTTACACGCTGTCCGACATGGCGGCCGATGGAATGGCGCTGCTCGATCACCTCGGTATTCACGCCGCCCATGTGGTAGGCGCGTCGATGGGCGGGATGATCGCCCAGGTGATGGCCGGTAACCATCGCGAGCGGGTCCTCTCCCTGGTTTCGATCATGTCCAACACGGGCTCGTGGCGGTCTGGGCAGCCGTCCCTGCGGATGTATCCGCGACTGATACGCAAGATGCCGGCCGAGCGTGAGCGCTACGTCGAGCAAGCGATGCGCAACTGGCGTGAAACCGCATCGCCCGGGTTTCCGCGCGACGCGGGGGAATATCGCCGACTGCTGGAGCAGGCTTTCGATCGCGCCCACGGCCCAGCGGGCGTCGCGCGCCAACTGGCGGCGATCGTCGCGTCCGGTGACCGTACGTCGATGCTGAAGACCATCGACGTGCCGACCCTCGTCATCCACGGCACCGCGGACCGCCTTGTCGCTCCTTCCGGGGGTCGCGCGACGGCCGCAGCCATCCGCGGCGCTCATCTGATGATGATCGAGGGGATGGGCCACGACATGCCCCGCGCCGTGTGGCCGCAGATTGTCTCGGGCATCGTCCAGAACGCCGAACGCGTCAGCGAACAAGACGAAGCGCGTGGGCGTCCGCGCGAAGTCGAAGCGGCGTAGACGTCGGCGCGCCGGCGCCGGTGCGGATCGGGAGTGTGCGACGGCAAAGCCGGCGCAGCACGGCGTAGCACCCGTGTGGCTGAAACCTGAGGCGCTCGGTTGTCTCGCTTGCTCCTGCGGTCAGGTAGGGTCATTCCTCCGTTCGCCAAACGGCGAGCACGCGCAGCATCACCGTCGACGCGGCATCTGAGCTCGGCTGCCCCCCGCTCTTCGGCCGCGAAAGCGTGAAGCGACTTCCATGAGAGACCATGCCGTCTGATTCCCCCATCGTCCCTGTCGTTCAGCACCCGACCGACGTGCTGGTCCGCGCGCGCTGCCTGGCGGCTACCGCGCTCGTGGCGTTCGCTTCCGGCGATGACGAACAGCTCGATCTCGCCGACCAGCTCGCGGATGGCGTGCAGGAAGCGCTGACACCGCTGGAGCGGCGAGCGTTGGGCGGGGGAGTGCTCGAGTCAGAGCAACTGTCGCGCTTGAGCTGGCAGACGGTCAGCGCCGGTGTGCTCCTGTGGGCGCTGCAACGACTGGAGGAGGGGCCGCGCGGCGATCACCCACCGAACGCGCGTGAGGTGATTAACAACCTCCTCGAGAACCCGGACTTGGCCAGCGAGGACAACCTCCGTGCGATGGCGGAGCTACGCACCTTTTCTCACGAGGCTCGCGCGTGGGCGTGGGCGACCCGCAACGAGCAGCTCGTCCGGAGCACGGGCAGCACTTCGCTTCAGCAGCCGGTGCCCGAGAATGCCCGCGCGGTGCCCGTCTTCTCGCGCAGTGATGCGCCGACCGAAGCTCCGATCGAAGTCGACGGCGTACCGCTGCGCGAGGTCGATGATCATCGCCTCGACCAGCTCATCTCAATCAACAGCGAACGTCTGCGGGCGTCCCGGTGGCTGCTTGGCGAAGCCGAATGGGACGTCGTCGCCTTGAGCGTGTGAGGTCATGACCAAATTGCATGTCGAAACCATGGGCAGCGGGACGCCGGTCATGCTCGTCCACGGATCCTTCGCTACTCCAGCCGGAAGCTTCGCCGGTCAGAAGCCGCTATCAGACGCATACGAGCTTCGACTCGTGGAGCGTCGTGGTTACGGGCGTAGCGCCGCCGGCGAGGAGGAACTTGGTTGGGCCGTCGACGCCGAAGATCTCGCTGAGTTGCTGGACGAAAGTGGGCCGGCACACCTGGTCGGTCACTCCTACGGGGGAATTTCGTGCCTGATGGCAGCCGGCTTGCGTCCTGAGAAGGTCTTGTCGCTGGTGGCGATCGAGCCGCCGGTCTTCACTGCGGCCAGCGACGACGCGGACGCCGCCCGCGTTGCGGGTGCCAGCAAGGCCGTCGCCGAGCGGGCATCCGAGCTCGACCGCGACGAATTCATGCGGGAGTGGGGCGCGACCGTTGGGCTTTCGCGCTTTGAGGTGGCGGCATGGACGGAGGGCTTCACGGCCGACGACTGGTCCAACGCCGATGCCTCCAAGCGCGAGCGCTGGCCAGGCGACGCCGAGATCCCCTATGAGGTGCTCGCGGGCGCGGCGTTCCCGAAAGTCCTGGCGCGCGGCGGCTGGAACCCCGAGCAAGTGGGGCGTAAGGCACAAGTGGGTGCCGCCTTCGGTGCGGTGTGCAACGCAATCGCCGATCGCACCGGCGGACGCGTCGTGCGCTTCGCCAACTCCACGCACAATCCTCAGAGCGAGGAAGCGTCCGCCTTCAACGAGCTGCTGCGAGAGGTCTGGCAGGGCAGTTGACAAGCGAGTGGATCTCTAGCCCCTCGTCTAGAGCGAGGTCCCAGGACGGCTAGGCCGGCTCCAGCAGGAGCGAGAAGTCGAGTGTCGTTGCAGAGTGAGTCAACGCCCCAACCGAGACGGCGTCGATTCCCGTTCCCGCGAGCGTGTTGATGTTGGCCAGGTTGAACCCGCCGCTGGCCTCCAGTTGGACGCGCCCGGACAATTCTTCGCTGATCTCCCGGAGCTCGTCCGGCGTCATGTTGTCAAGCAGGAGCCTCGGTGCACCGGCTGCGAGCGCTTCTCGAACTTCGCCGGGGTTCCGGCATTCGACGGTGAGCGGCAAGTGCGGGAAGCGCGCGAAAGCCGACCGCACGGCCATCCCGACACCCCCGGCCATCGCGGCGTGGTTTTCCTTGATCAGCACCTGGTCGTAGAGCCCGACACGGTGGTTGTGACCACCGCCGGCCCGGACCGCCGCTTTCTCGAGGAACCGCAGGCCAGGCGTCGTCTTGCGCGTGTCCAGAATCTTGATCCCACTGTCCTCGAGCGCACGGACATGTTCGGCGGTGAGCGTCGCGATTCCTGACAACCGGCCCAGAAAGTTCAGTGCCGTCCGCTCGGCTGCCAACAATGCCCGGGCATCGCCGCTCGCGCGCAGGACAAGGCCGCCGTCGCGCCATGTCCCCTCTTCGGAAAGGCGTTCGAGCTCTACTGCGGGATCGCACTCCTGGAAGGCCAGCTCACAGACCTCCAAGCCGAAGACCACTCCGGGCTGCTTCTGGGTGATCTCAGCCGACGCCCGCGAACCTTCGGGGACGGTGGCCGAGCTCGTGACGTCGCCCGTGCCGAGATCTTCAACGAGCGCCCGCCGGACGGCCGCCAACGCCGCTGCGCGAAAAGAGTCGCTCATCTCCTCAATCCCACGCCTCGATGCGCAGCGGCGAGTCCTGCGCTACGACGAAGTGGCGGAAGTCGAGCGCTGGACTGGTGTCCGGGTAATCCCGGCGTTGATGAGCGCCGCGGGTCTCGCAACGAGCCAGAGCGCTCGCGGCAATCAAACGCGCCAGAGGGTACGGATCATTAAGCAACCGCCCCAGTCCGTCAGCGTCACGTTGCACGCCCGCATGGCGCCATAGCCGTTCGCGCGTCGCGTCGGTGAGGGTTGGCCAAGGTGCCCGGATCGGGGCAGCAGAGGATGCAGGCGCCGCCGGTTCGCAGACCGCGGCCATGCCGGCACGACGTCCGAACACCAAGCATTCCGCCAGCGAATTCGAAGCGAGTCGATTAGCTCCGTGCAGTCCGGTGCAGGCGCATTCTCCTACGGCATAGAGGCCGGGCACCGAGGTGCGAGCGTGCAGATCCGTGACGATGCCACCCATGGCGTAGTGAGCGGCTGGTGCCACGGGAACGGGATCGTGCCGAGGGTCGAGGCCCTCGTGCGCCAGCGCGGCTGCGATGTTGGGAAAGCCTTGCAGCGGAACATCACGCAGATCCAGCACCACGGCAGCGTGCGGGTGGTCGCGCAGCTCTCCAGCGATCGCCAGGGCGACCTCGTCACGCGGCGCCAGCTCGTCGACGAACCGTTCTCCGCCACGGCCCAGAAGCAGTGCACCTTCGCCGCGCAGGGCTTCAGTCAACAAGAACCCGTCGGACCCGTCCTGGCCGACCAGCGCAGTGGGGTGAAACTGGACGAACTCCAAGTCCGCGAGCGCGGCGCCGGCCGCGTAGGCGAGCAGCCACCCGGTGCCCGTCGCGCCACGCGGGTTCGTCGTGCGCTGCCACAAGGCGGCGGCGCCGCCGGTGGCCACGATCGTCGCTCGTGCCTTCACGCGCAGGCAATCGTCGCGCTTGAGCCGCGCGGCGACGCCGACGCAACGCCCGTCGTGCACCCACAGCGACTGCACCATCGTGTGCTCGAGGACATGGATCCGCGGATGTCCGGCGACGTGAGAGCTGAGCGCTTCCACGAGCTCCTGCCCTGTCGCGCTGCCGCCCGCGTGGGCGACGCGGCGTCCGCGGTGGCCGCCTTCTCGCGCCAATGCCAATCGGCCATCTGGGTGGCGGTCGAAGCGCACGCCGAGGCGCTCGAGTTGGCCGACGCTCTCGGGTATCTCCTGGCAGAGCACTTCAACCGCCGAACGCCGGCACGCCAAGCGGCCCGCGGCCAAGGTGTCGGCAGCATGCAATTCCGGCGAATCCTCGTCGTCGAGCGCGGCGGCGATCCCACCCTGAGCCCAGTAGCTCGAGCCCGCTTGCATGCTCCCCGCGGTCAGCAACATCACGTTGACGCCCGCTTGCGCCGCACTGAGCGCTGCCCACAATCCAGCCAGCCCGGCGCCCACCACCACGACATCGGTGCTGAGCTCCTGTTCGGCGCCTTGTGCGGTGGTGGACATCGGTCAGTCGGTTCCGGCCGGCGCCGAATCGGCTACTTGCCGATCGCCAGCATCCGCTCGATCGGGCGCCGCGCCCGTTCGGCGATGACGGGATCGACCGTGACCTCGTACTTGATGTCGCGCAGGCAGTCCCGCAGCTTGGGCAAGGTGATCATCTTCATGTATCCGCAGACCGCCTTGGGATTGGCGGCGACGAACTGCTTGCCCGGATTCTCCTGCTGGAGCCGATGCAGGATCCCGGTCTCCGTTGCGACGATGAAGGCATCGGCATCCGTCTCGGCGGGCCGGCGCATCATGCCGCCGGTGGAAAGCATGTGCGTGTTCTCCGCGGATGTGTCGCCACTGGCGATGTACTCCATCACCGAAGTCGAGCAGCCACACTCGGGATGGACGAGCAGTTCGGCTTCGGGCATCTGGGCGCGCTTGGCGTTGAGGTCGTCGGGACGAATGCCGGCGTGGACGTGGCACTCACCCGCCCACACGCGCAGCGAGCGGCCCGTCTTCTTGGCGACGTAGGAGCCGAGGAACATGTCCGGTCCGAAGAGGACCTCCGTGTCCGGCCCGTGTTCCCGGAAGATGTGCTCGACCACTTCCACGGCATTGGAAGAGGTCACGCAGTAGTCCGTCTCGGCTTTGACTTCAGCCGTCGTGTTGACGTACATGACGACTACGGCATTCGGGTGCTGAGCCTTCCACGCCCGCAACTGCTCGGGAGTGATGGAGTCGGCCAGCGAGCAGCCTGCACCCAGATCGGGGATGAGGACCTGCTTTTCGGGAGAGAAGATCGCCGCCGTCTCCGCCATGAAGTGCACGCCACAGAAGACGATCACCGGTCGCTTGTCGCTGACGGCGATGCGCGAGAGCTCCAGTGAATCGCCCACGTAGTCAGCGATGTCCTGGATCTCGGGGAGCTGATAGTTGTGCGCCAGGATGAACGCATCGCGCTCGTGCCTGAGCGCGCGCACTTCGGCTTGTAGCTGCTCGATCTCTTCGGCGGACAGGGCGGCAGAAGGCGAGAAGACGGGAAGGGGCGTCGGCATGTGGACCTCCTGGGGTGCCACGAATTCGGCCGACGGCAGCGCCGGACGAGGTTGTTGCCAAGGTGTCAAGAACTGGCTGGGACGAGAATACCAGGTTTATGCGCAGTCGTCGTAAACTGCGTCATGTGAGTCGAGCGGCTACTACCGGAACGATGGAACCGGACCGGGTCGCTGCTCCGCGGCCGGCCACGAGCCGCCTGCGACCGTTGGCGGCACCCGTCGTCAACTGCGTGGTCTTGCGAGCCGAGACGCGGCTCGAGGTCTTGCTCTGGCAAAGGCGACAGGAACCCGAAGCCGGAGCCTGGGCGTTGCCCGGGGGATTTGTCGAGCGAGGGGAGTCACTGGAAGGCGCGGCGCGCCGTCATCTGCTCGAAAAGGTCGGCGTGGAGCAGATCGCCCACTTGGAGCAGATCAACACCACTTCCGCGTCACCCCAGGCCGACGCCTCGTGGATCATCGACACCACATACCTCGCTTTGGTTCCCAACACGGCCAAGTCAAACCTGCCGCCAGACACCTCGTGGCATCCCGTAGAGGCGCTGCCGGAAGTGGCTTTCGGGCACCACGAGGCCGTGGCGTCAGCCCATCAGCGCTTGTCCGGCAAGCTGTCGTATTCCAACATCGCCTTTGCACTGATGCCGCCGCGATTCACGCTCAAGGAACTGGCGCAGGTCTACGCGGCCGTGCTCGGCAGCCGCGTGTCGCCGACGCATCTCGGGCGCGTGCTCACCCGTGACGGCGTGCTGGCACCGACCGGCGCTCAGCGCTCAGCTGGGCGCGCCGGCGGCCGGCCGGCCGACGAATACGCCTTCGAGCACGGGCAGCTGGTCATCTCGCGGCCACTGGCGGCGTTTCGAACGCTCGTTCGGTCAGCTCCGCCATTCGCCTGACGTCGTAGGCGTGAGACGGATGGTCGTCCGTCACTACGCGCCGACGAGCTCACGATCGCGGTCCAAGTAGTCATTCATCTCGTCTTCAAAGGCATCCCAGTCAAAGTCGAGGCCGCCGCCGCCGGGCGAAGGCCCGCCTCCACCCGATCCGCCGCCTCCGCCGCCGTTTGGTCCGCCACCGGAGTCGTCGCCCTCACCCCAATTTGGCTTAGGGGCGCGCGCCATCCACTTCCACCAGATGATGAACGTCGTCCAGCCGGCGAACACGAACGCGATCGCGGTCAGAGTGGTCGGCGCGACGGTGGCTAGCGCGTGAAACGCGATGTGGATCGAGCAGGAGATGAACCCGCTGTGAACAACCCGGATGGGATTTCGAGGTGGCTTGCCAAACTTCGCGCGCCGGTATCCCAGCGCCTCAGCCAGCACCAGCACGGTGATCACACTGGCGTTGAACATGGCCCGTTACATACCCGTCCCGGTAGACCTCGACGCAGCGTCCTTGCGCCGATAGTAACAACTGGTTCATGTCGGGGTAGAGGGCGAATTCCAGCCCTCGCCGCCGCCTCCATGGTTCGCTTGTTCTCCATACGATACGCGGATGGCATACGGATGACATCGTGCGCCAATCCGGCGACGCGCTGGAAGCGATAAAAGGGGAGCCGTTCTTCGCTGCGCTGGCCGAGAACTCGCTTGCCGACGCGGCGCTCGGTCGCTGGGTGCTAGACGACACGCACTTCCTACGCGCGCTCAGGCGGATGATGGGTCGCCTGGTCGCAGGTGCTCCTGACGAGCACTCGGTTGACCTGATCACGGGGGCGTATCCAGCGCTTCGCTTCGAGCTTGACCGCTTCAGCCGAGAAGCCGAGCGCCTCGGCATCGAGCTCGAGCGCTCACCGGGTCCGGTCACGCAGCGCTTCAACCGTCTGCTCGACGACGTGAGTCGCGAGCCCTTCGCGGAGGGAATCGTCGTGTACTGGGCGGTGGATACGCTTATCTCGAGGCCTGGGCATCCGTGCGTGAGCGTGTGGGGCTCACCGAGCCCTACGCCGAGTGGATAGAGAACTGGACCAGCGGCGCCTTCCGTGAATTCGTGACTGAACTCGGCGCCCTGGCCGACGTACATGGTGCTGCGGACTCCGCGGAGCGCCGCGTCCGTGAGGTGTTCGACCTTGAGCGCGAGCTCTGGCGCTGGTGTTACGGCGGCGACGCCGGCTCCTGACCCTCTTGCTCGTCGGTGGGCGCGGACGGCGCGGTGATCGCCCACAGCGCTCGCGCCACTTCGGGGTCGAATTGCGTGCCGGCGTTGCGCAGCAATTCGGCTCGAGCGTCTTCTAAGGGCATTCCCTTGCGGTAAGGGCGATCGGAAGTCATCGCGTCCAGAGCGTCGCAAGCGAGGATGATGCGCGACTCCAGGGGAATCTCGTCGCCTCTGAGCCCGTCCGGATAACCGTTGCCGTCCCAGCGCTCGTGCTCGTGGCGAACGATCGTTCGCACACGGGCCAGAAACGGCACGGGGGCAAGGATCTGCTCTCCAACGAGAGTGTGGGTTTCCATGATCGCTACCTCGTCGGGATCCAGCGCGCCTGGTTTGTTGAGGATCGATTCCGGAATCGCGATCTTGCCGATGTCATGGAAGACAGCGGCGAAGCGCAGATCGCGCAGCTCCGGCTCGTCAAAGCCAAGGCGCCGCCCGAGCGCTTCCGCGTTGCCGGAAAGCGCGCGGGCGTGATCTGCCGTGTAGGCGTCCTTGGCTTCGAGTGCGGCCCCGAGCGCTTCGGCGGTTCCAAGGTACCCCTCCTCGAGCTGTTGAAAGAGCAGAGCGGATCGCAGCGCCGAGCCGACAAGGTCGGCGACGGTCTCTGCCAGCTGCACGTCGTCGGCACCGAAGGCGTCAGTACTCGTTTCTTCGAGGTTGATCACTCCCCATAAGTGGTCGTTGACCCAGATCGGTACGGCCAGCTCTGAATGAACGGCGGCGTCGGTGCGGATCCGTCGGTAGACGGAATCTGTTGAGACGTCGTTGGAAACAGCCGGCTTGCCTGTCGTGACGCAGCGCCCGATCAGGCCCGTGCCGGCCGGCTGACTGAAAGCCCTCAGCCCTGGAGAGTCTCCGTGCGCGGCGCGCACCGCGACTGCGCGGACCATGTCGTCCTCGAGCTGGAGGATCATGCAGTAGAAGAATCCGAACGCACGGTGCAGCTCGTCAACGGTGGCGTCGAGCACTTCTTGGGCGTCGGTCATGGCCGCTACTCGCGACCCGAGCGCACTGGCGAGCGCCAGCTGCCGGGTGCGTTTGCGCAGGCGTGACTCCGTCGGTTCGGAGGTGTCCGGCCACACCGGTGGGATGTCGAGCGGAGGCTGCTCGACGCGCAGCTTCGGCCGCGCGAAGCGCGCCGGCCGGAAGTAACCGGGAAGCTGCGAGTAGCGGTGAACCGACCGGCGCGCGTTGCGTTGCTTGCCGTGCAGCAGTGCGAGGTCGGCGCGCTCGATCAGGTCGGTGGCGCTCAAGCCCGGGCTCCATTGAGCAACGCCCGCGGTTGCGGACCCGAAGCGGCCACCCAGGTCGGCAGTGGCTTCGGTAAGCATGTCGAGGCTGCGCCGGCCTACCGCCGCAGCGGCCGCTTCGTCGCTTTCAACGCAAACGACCGCAAATTCGTCGCCGCCGTAGCGGGCGGCAAGGTCGTAGGGCCGAATGACCTCGCGCAAGACCTTGCCCGTCCGGCGCAGGACCTCGTCGCCGAACAGATGCCCATGCTCGTCGTTGATGCGCTTGAAGTGGTCGAGATCAAAGACAATCAGGGCGGGGGGCTTACTGGCGCCGCGCTGCGCGCGCTCGATCTCACGTCCGAGTCCCTCGTAGAGCGCGGCGTGGTTGAAGCAACCAGTGAGCCCGTCGGTGCGCGCCACAAGCTCCAGTCGGTCCCGCGCGGTGGTGTTCTCGCAGATAACTCCGGCGATCTCGGCGAACGCCTCGAGGGCGGCAAGCTGCTGTTCGTTGGCCCCTGTGCTCCGCGTGTATCCGACCGTGACGACTCCGCGACGCTGTCCCGCCCAAGTAAGTCCAGCCGACACCGCCGCCTTGAGGCGCCAGTCAGGGGATCCGGGGCGGGCACCCATAGACGACTGGTAGTCCTCGACGCGCAACGGCCGGCGAGACTGGAATGCGCGCGTGGACAGACCCTCGCCCGGGGCGAGTCGATAGCCAGCGTATTCAGGCGGCACGTTGAAGCTAGCCGCCATTCGCATTCCCTGCGTGCCGTCAGGCACGTATACCGCCGCGACGTCGCCGTCGACCATTCGCGTAGCGTGCACGCAGATCTCATGCAGCAGCCAGTCGAGATCCGAGCACGCATTCAGCGCCTTGGTGGCCGAGAGCATCGCTTCTTGGCGCCGGCTGTCGTTGGCGTGGCGCTCGTTGTGCAGCGTCTGCAAGAACACGCTGTCGACCGCCTCGCCGAACCAGTTTCCAAGCTCGGCTGCCGTGCTGTCGAAGGGCTCTAAGTCTCGTTCGCGCGTGACGACAAGCAGATAGCTCTCAGCCCTGTCAGGGAGCACGTCGATGGCCAGTACGTGGCCCGACACGCCCTGTGGAACCGGATCCGAAGAAGTGGCAGCGTGCAGGCTCCGCACTTTGACGGCACTCGCCGGGCAGCGTACGGCGGCTTGCGGCGAGCCGCTGTGCTGCCTGAGAGGAGGGTCGCAGGCGACGAGCTGACTTGAACCGCCGGGCGGGATTCGTGCCAAGTCCACGCTCGAAGCGTCGAACAAGGCTCGTGCTTCTGAGACGACCGCCCAGGCGACCTCGTCGGTTCGGGCTGATCCTGCGGCGAGGGCGAGAACCCGAGCGAGCGCCGACACCGCATGCCCGGCGCTGGTCGCGGCGACGGCCTTGTTGGCCTCGTTGTTCGCCCGAATTGTGATCTAAGCAACGTACTCCCGTCGCGCGGCAAGGGCAAGCAAGTCATTTGCGCCTGTTGTGCGTAGCTCAGCGGCGGCCTCGGTATGACGATGAGATGAAGGCGCTTGCGGGTCGAAAGGTCGTCGTGACCGGGGCTTCGAGCGGGATCGGCGCTGCTACAGCGGAAGCGTTCGCGCGGCAAGGCGCATCCGTGGTCGTAGTCGCGCGTAGCCGCGACGGACTGGAAGTCGTCGCCGCCCGGGCCCGGGCGCATGGCGTGGCGGCTCATGTCGTTTGTGCCGATCTCTCACAGCGGACGTCCGCCGAAGCGGCGGTACGCGAGGCCGTCGCGCTGCTCGGTGGGCTCGACGTGCTCGTGCTCAACGCCGCCGCGATGGTGTTCGGCCCTTTTTGGGAAGTCGAGCCCGACGACTTCGATCGAACGATCGACGTCACCTTCCGCGGAGCGGTGGACGTCACGCGTGCGGCACTACCGTTTCTCGTCCAGTCAGGCGACGGGGCGATCGTTGCCACCGGCTCAATCGCGGCGCGGATCCCGCTGGCTACTTTCTCGTCGTATTCCGCGGCCAAGCATGCGCTGCGAGGATTCTTCAACTCCCTGCGTGTCGAGTTGCAGACGGCAAAAGTCCCGGTCACGGTTTCCATGGTCCATCCGGGGCTGGTCAACACGCCATTGTGGGACAACGTTTCAAGCGCCGTAGGACGCCTGCCCCGGCGCCCGCCCGACGCATACGCGCCCGAGGAGATCGCACGAGCACTGGTGGCCTGCGCGATCACCGGCCGCGACGAGCTGACCATCGGAGGCGAGGCGCGGGCGGGGGAGATCATCTACGCGGCCGCTCGACCGCTCGCGAGCAGAGTGCTGGGGCTGATTGCCCGCTACCACCACTCCGGGTCCAGGCCAGCGCCTGCCGGCGGGCTGTTGCACGAACCCACGGGGACTGGGGACGCGCGCGGCAGCGTCGGCGTGTCCAGGCCGAGCCTGTGGGGAAGGCTGCGGACACGCAGGTAAGGCACAGCCGCTACTACCGTAGATGCAGTGCCTGACCTAGTCGAGCGAGTGCCCCGGCGAGGCAGGCGGCGCGCCGGAGCCGGCCGGTCCCATCCTGAACTGCTCGCGCAACTCGCCGAAGTCTCCGTGCGCGACGAGCATCGGCTGCGGCGCGCGATCGAGCGGCTTCCCGCGGATCTGGAGAGCGAGCAAGCGCATATCGCGCTGGCTCGGGTACAAGCCGAGCTAGCCGAAGCCCAGGTTCGACTCGCTCGTCGTCGATCGGCAGTGCCGGCGGTTGCTTACCCGCCCGAGCTGCCGATCTCCGAGCGCCGAGAAGAGCTGCTCACGGCGATCCGCGACAACCAGGTCGTGGTCGTCGCGGGCGAGACGGGATCTGGAAAGACGACCCAGCTTCCGAAGCTGTGCTTGGAGCTGGGACGAGGCGTCCGGGGCGGGATAGCCCACACCCAGCCGCGGCGCATCGCGGCCCGCACGGTGGCCGAGCGCATCGCCGACGAGCTCGGCGTGCAGCTGGGCGAGGCGGTCGGCTATTCGGTGCGCTTCAACGACCGTAGCCGCGAAGACACCCTGATCCGGCTGATGACCGACGGCCTCTTGCTGGCCGAGATCCAGAACGACCGGCTGCTGCGCCGCTACGACACGATCATCCTCGACGAGGCGCACGAGCGGTCGCTGAACATCGACTTCCTCCTCGGCTACCTCAAGCAGATCCTGCCGCGGCGACCGGATCTCAAGCTGATCATCACGTCGGCAACGATCGATCCCGAGCGCTTTGCCCGTCACTTCGGCGATGCGCCGGTGGTGTCGGTGTCCGGCCGCACGTATCCGGTGGAAGTCCGCTACCGGCCGTTGACCGACGAAGCTGAGGCTGAAACGGATCCCGAAGCGGCCGAAGAACGCGATGAGCTCGACGCGATTTCCGACGCCGTAACGGAGCTTCTGCGTGAAGGACCCGGAGATGTGCTCGTCTTTCTCAGCGGCGAGCGCGAGATCCGCGACGCCGCGAAGTCGTTGTCGGGCACCCTGACGCCGTCGGTCGAAGTGCTGCCGCTCTACGCCCGTCTGTCGGCGTCAGAGCAGCAGAAGATCTTCAAGCCCCACAACCGGCGGCGCGTCGTGCTCTCCACCAACGTGGCCGAGACGTCGCTGACCGTTCCCGGGATCCGGTACGTGATCGATACCGGCACAGCCCGCATCAGCCGCTACAGCGCGCGCTTGAAGGTCCAGCGGCTGCCGATCGAGAAGATCTCCCAGGCGTCTGCCGACCAGCGCAAGGGCCGCTGCGGGCGCACGTCCGCCGGTATCTGCATCCGCCTCTACAGCGAAGAGGACTTCGCTACGCGCTCGCGGTACACCGATCCGGAGATCCTGCGCACGAGCCTCGCTTCGGTAATCTTGCAGATGGCGGCGTTGCGCCTAGGAGACATCGAGCAGTTCCCGTTCCTCGATCCCCCGGACGCACGCCAGATTCGCGACGGCTTGACGCTTCTACACGAGCTCTCAGCCCTGGCGGATGGTGCGGCCGGGGCGGAGCGCCGGTTGACACCGCTGGGCCGCCGGCTGGCTCAGCTGCCAGTCGACCCTCGCTTTGCGCGCATGGTGTTGGAAGCCGACCGTCTCGGCTGCGCTTCCGAGGTGATCGTGATCGCCGCCGGCCTGTCGATTCAAGACCCGCGCGAGCGGCCCACCGAACGCCAGCAGGCTGCTGACGCCATGCACGCCCGCTTCGCTGACCCCAGCTCGGATTTCCTCGGCTACCTCAACCTCTGGCGCTATCTGACCGAGCAGCAGGAGGAACTTGGTTCCAACCAGTTCCGTCGACGTTGCCGTCAGGAGTTCATCCACTTCCTGCGCGTGCGCGAGTGGCAGGACCTCGTCGGGCAGCTGCGTCGCTCGGCTCGGGAAGTCGGGGTCAAGCTCAATGCCGGCGAAGCCGAGCCGCGGGCGGTGCACACCGCATTGCTGTCCGGCCTGCTCTCGCACGTCGGACTGCGCGACGTGCAGCGCCGGGAGTACGCGGGCGCGCGCGGCGCCCGCTTCGCCATCTTTCCCGGCTCGACCCTGGTCAAGAGACAGCCCGAGTGGGCGATGGTCGCCGAGTTGGTCGAGACTTCGAGGTTGTGGGGAAGGACGGCGGCGCGCATCGATCCGAAGTGGGTCGAGCCTCTCGCCGGACACCTCGTCAAGCGGTCCTACGACGAGCCGCACTGGGAGCGTAAGCGTGCGTCAGTCGTCGCGTCCGAGCGGGTGACGCTCTACGGGCTTCCAATCGTCGCTGGACGTAAGGTTCCCTACGGGGCAATCAATCCTGAGCTTTCGCGCCAGGAGTTCATCCAGCGGGCCCTGGTCGAAGGTGATTGGGACACGCGCCACGCCTTCGTGCGAGAGAACCGGCGCCTGCTCGACGAGATCGAAGAGCTCGAACAGCGTGTCCGGCGTCGCGACATCCGGGTCGACGACGCTGTCCTCTTCGATTTCTACGACGCCCGGATTCCCGTTGAAACCGTTTCGGGAGCTCACTTCGACTCCTGGTGGAAGAAACGTCGCCGGCGCGATCCGGACCTGCTGACCTTTACCCGCGAGCTGCTGGTCAACCCCGAAGTGACCGGCGATGTAGATGCCGCGGCATGGCCGCAGGCGTGGCGCCAAGGGGACCTCGAGTTGGCCCTGTCCTACCGCTTTGAGCCCGGCTCCGAAGACGACGGCGTCACGGTTCACGTGCCGCTTGCGCTGTTGGGGCAGCTGCGACCCGAGGGATTCGAATGGCTGGTGCCCGCTTTGCGGCCTGAGCTCGTGACCGCGCTGGTTCGGTCGCTGCCCAAGGACCTGCGGCGGCGGCTCGTCCCGGTGCCCAACCTCGTGGATGAGCTGATGCGCCGGCTTGGTCCGCCGTCGGGTCCGTTGCTCGAGGTATTGGCGGCCGAGATCGAGCGGTTGCGCGGGGTGCGTGTCCCGGCGGCGGCCTGGGATCTCACCCGGCTAGCGCCGCACCTGCGCGTCTCCTTCCGCGTCGAAGGCCACAACGGCGCTCTACTCGGCAAGGGCCATGACCTCGATGAATTGCGCGAGCAGTTGCGTCCGCGGTTGCGGGCAGAGCTCGCCGCGGCAACCCGCGGTGTCGAGCAGACGGGCTTGCACAGCTGGACGATTGGCGCGTTGCCTCGAGTTGTCACGCTTGCCGGCGCCGGCCAGGCGGTACGTGGGTATCCGGCCTTAGCCGACGAGGGCGACTCTGTAGCAGTACGAGTGCTCGACACTCCGCAAGCGCAGGCCGAGGCAATGCGCGCCGGCATCCGGCGACTGCTTCTGCTGGCGTGTCCGTCGCCGTTTCGCCACGTCCAAAGCCGTCTCCCCAACACGGCGGCGCTTACGCTGATGAGCGCGCCGCATGGCAACCCGGTTGCCGCACTGGAAGACGCGGCACTTGCGGCAATCGATGCGCTCGTCGAGGCTGGTGGCGGTCCGGTGTGGGAAGAGCAGTCCTTTGCGGTGCTTCGCCACTACGTGGCGGGCAACCTTGCCGAGACGGCGACGAAGGTGACCGCCTGGTTGGTGCGGATCATCGCTGCTTCCCGGCAGCTCGAGCGGCGGCTGGAAACCATGCGGGCCCCCGAGCTCGAACCGGTACGCCGCGACGTCGAGCGGCAGATGCAGCGGTTGGTGCATCCCGGGTTTGTCACGGCGGTCGGCGTCAAGCGCCTTCCTGACGTTCACCGCTATCTGAGCGCGGCGATCAAGCGTTTGGACCGGCTGCCTGCGGGGCTTGCCGTCGACTTGGATCGGATGAAGGCAATTGACCAACACGAAGCCGAGCTCCGGCGTCGTGCCGGCGGCGACAGGCCCCTGGCCGAGCTTCCGGACGAACTACGCGAAGTTGCGTGGATGCTCGAAGAGCTGCGCGTCAGTCACTTCGCGCAGGAGCTCGGCACACGCGGCGCGGTGTCGAGCAAGCGGATCCGCCGTGCGCTCGAACAGGCGCCGGCTTCGGTGTAACAAGCGCGCTTCTACCACCGGGCGTCGGCTGGAAGCGATACGTCATCTTCCGCCGCGAGGATCAAGTCGACGGGGAGCAGAACTTCCGGAGTACCGGCTACCGCGCGAACGCCGGGATGCGCCTGTTCCAGCGGCAAGTAGGAGAACATGACGAGATGCAGCGCGACGAAGTCATCATCACGCCGTACCGCGACGGACCGCTATTGGTGCGCGGACCCGTCCGTATGACCGACCAAGACGGAAATCCGATCGAACTCGATCGTCAGACGGTCGCGCTGTGTCGCTGCGGCAAGTCGCGCATGCGGCCATTCTGCGACGGCAGCCACAAGCTGATTCGCTTTCAAGCGCCCAGCGGCCCTGAAGCCCGGAGCTCGACCGGGCGGTTTCCAGCCGGGGATTAGCACTCGATCGCTGCCCGAGGCGGCGATGGGAGCGGTTTCAGGCGGCAAGCCCGGGCTCGGCCCGTAGATTCAGGCTGAAGCCATCTCCGGGGCGGCGAGCAGTGAGCTGGAGCCGGACGCCCAGGCGTCGAGCAGGTGCTCGGCGAAGCGGCCTTCGAGCTCGCGCAAAGCCAAAGCGCCCCACAAGATGTCACCGGTGAGGGCTGGGTCCTGCTGAGCGAGGCCGCCTGCGAGGTCGACCGCGGCCACGCTTTCGTGCACCGCATCGGCCACCACGTGCTCGTCGAAGAAGTCCGTCGCGACAGGCCCGTAGCCGAGCCGGCGCAAGCCATCGGCGTAGCGGCGGTTGGGGACCGAAGAGCTCATTTCGAACAAGGCGAGGTGTCCCACCAGGCTGCCTCGCAGGCGTCGGTGTAACCCGAACAGCGACATCAGGTTGACCGTGGCGAGCGTGGGAGCGGGGAGGAGCCCGACATAGGCGCCGTAAGAGGCGTCGAGGTTCATCGCCTCCATCGTTCGCGCAAAGAGCGCCGAATGCATTCGGTCGGCATTGCCTGCCCCGTACTCGTCGACTTGGATCTCGACCATGGCGGCTTTGGGCCGGCCGTGCAGGCGAGGCAAACCCCAAGAATGCGGATCGGCTTCCTTGAGTTGGTACGCCGAGCGGTGGATGAGGAACTCCCGGAACTGCTCGCCATCGGCGTCCCGCGCAAGGTGGCGCGAAAGGGAGGGAGCGGTGTCGCCGCGCTCTATCTCGCGCAGGGCGATATCGACTTCGTCTGGAGCCACCAGCGCGGGAGCTGGGACGCGAGCGCGCAGATCGGCTTCGAACGAACGCTCAAGCCGCCGCCGGAGCTCGAGCAGGCTCGGCTCCCACTCCCATTCGGCGTCTACGCCGGGAAGCCCGCGATAGTGCAGCTCGTAGCAGAGGTACAGCGAGAGATGAAGATCTTCTTCGTGCGGCACCACCGGCGGCACTTCCGGCATCGAGTGCACCGGCTCCACCAAAGCCGCCAGCAGGCACTCCGATACCAGCCCGCGGGGGGCGGGAAGCGAGATCACGGCACCGTCCCTACCCCGACGCCGTGTCGGGAGAAACGGACTTCGGCGCAAAGGCATCGCTCAGCGTTTGCATCAAGCCACGAAGGTCTTTCGCGGCGGCGATCCGTCGCTGCTTCACGGCACCGTTCTCATCGACCATCGCGCGGGCGTGCACGAGCGCCGCCGCGCACCCGAGTCGTGCCCCATGGCCATCGAGGCTCTCGAGTAGTCCAAGCAAGCGTTCACGCGTAGGCGTGCGTTCGCCGGTCAGGAGGTCGCTCAATTCCCCTTCCAGCCCGAAGCGGCATGCTGACCAGCGGTTCTCCTCGATCTGCCAAGTCGCCGCTGACGGCAAGTTCTCGTCCGCGTCGTAGCGCTGAGCCAGGTCGGCGACGAGCGCCTGCGCGACGGCGGCGACGGCCGCCGTGTCTTCGGCCGTGCTCTGAGCGTCGGGCACGCGTAGCTCGAGCGTGCCGTGTAAGGGATGCAGACGCAGCTCCCACCACCACTGGCGGGGCTCTTTGAAGCGCCCGGACGCGGCGCCCCAGCGCAGGGCGGCCGCGAGCTCCGGCCAACTAGCGATCTCGGGCGGTACGCCTTGTCGGGGCAGCAATTCGCACAGCTTCGGTCGCACGGACGCCAGTCCGGTGTCTCTGCCCTCGTAGAAGGGCGCGTTGCCCGCCAGCGCAGCGAGCTCCGGCAGGTAGCAGCGCAAGGCGTTGTAGACCGCGAGCGCTCGGTCGGCGCCGCTTATGGCGACGTGGACGTGGAGCGCGAACACGAGCTGGCGCCGGGCTACGCTCCCATATTCGGCTGAAATGGCGTCGTAGCGCGGCCCTGAGTTGAGTACGCCTACGCCGTCGGAAAACGGGTGCGCGCCGGCAGCGGCGGCACGCAACCTTCCATCGAGGGCGTCGCGCAAGTCAGTCCGCGCGGCTGCGAGCTGGTCCGCCGCCAGCTGGGCGTTGCGGCACGGACTGGTGACGATCTCGAGCTGCGCGGCAGGCAACTCGAGCTTGAAGCGCGGATCGTCGCCCAACAGCGACAGGACTTGCGGCGCGCAAGGCGCGAGCTCGAACGAATCCGGGTCGAGCAACATCACTTCTTCTTCCAAGCCCACGCCCGGGGAAGAGACTTGGTCGAAAGTCGCCTTGAGATCTGCGCATGAGGGAGAGATGCTGGACACCAGTGCGAAGGCTATGCGCGTGGGGACGAGTTTGCTGGCTCGGTGCCGCGGAAAGGGTGACCGAGTGCGGCTGATCACTCTTCCCGGCGTCTTCAAACCCATCAGCGACTCGTACATGCTGGCCGAAGTGCTGCGCAACCAGACGCTTGCTCCTGGCCACCGCGTCCTGGATCTGTGCACGGGCAGCGGCTTGCTGGCGCTGACCGCCGCTCTGCGGGGCGTCCAGCACGTGACCGCGGTCGACGTCTCTTTCCGTTCGCTGGCGAACGTGCAGATCAACGCCCGACTCAACGGCACGCGTGTACGCACGTTACGCGGAAGCCTGTTCGAGCCTGTCGGCTCTGAGAGGTTCGATCTCATCGTCTCCAATCCGCCGTACGTCCCGGCCGAGACCGACGAGCTGCCAAAGCGCGGGCGCCGGCGGGCCTGGGACGCGGGCCGCGACGGGCGCGTTCTGCTCGACCAGCTGCTCTCGGAGGCTCCGAGCCACTTACGTCCCGGCGGGCAAGTCCTCGTCACGCATTCCTCCGTGCTCGGACTGGAGCGAACCCGCGAGTTGTTGGACGCGGGCGGCATGGCGGTCGACGTGCCGCTGCGTCGGCGCGGCCCGCTTGGGCCGCTGATGACGGCCCGCCGTGAGCACCTCGAGCGCACCGGGATCCTCGAGCCCGGGCAGCGTGAGGAGGACGTGCTGGTCATCCGCGGACGCAAATCCGGGGCGGCAGCCGCGGCTTGAGCGTCGGCTGAGATACTCCAGCCCGCCGTGACTTCTCGCCGCTATCTGGTCGTGCACGGTCTCCGGAACCATCGCTCACCCGAGCACTGGCAGTACTGGCTGGTCAGCCGCCTGCGCGACCGGGGCGAGCAAGTGCTCTACCCACAGCTTCCGAGTCCTGACGACCCGGTCCTTTCAGACTGGCTGGAAGTCCTGCGTACCGAGCTCGGCATGCTGGGTGACGGAGAGCGCATAGTCCTGTGCCACTCGCTCGGATGCTGGTTGTGGCTCAATCACGCCGAAACCGCGCAAGCGGAACATAAGGTCGACCGCCTTCTATTGGTGGCACCGCCCGGATTGTCGCGACAAGATGCCCAGATCCAGGGCTTCAAGCCGGCGTCCCTTGACCGCTTCCTGCTGTCGCGCACCGTGTCAACCGGCGCGGAGCTCGCTTGTAGCGACGCCGACCCTTGGTGTCCGGAAGGCAGTAAGGATTTGTACGGCGACCGCTTGGGACTACGTACCCATGTGATCGAAGGTGGCGGGCACTTGTCGATTGACGACGGCTTCGGTCCTTGGCCGCAAGTCGAGGCATGGGCGCTGACCGGCCGAGGGCTTGTCAGCTAATGCTGCTCGCCCGCGCGCCCGCCGGCAAGTAGCGCGTCCTCCTGCACCGGCTCACCACTTCGGCTGAGTCTCACCAGGCCTACCACGGGCACGAGGCCCACGGCGACGATCAGTAACGCAGGTAACGCGGCCGTATCAAAGCGCGAATCTTTGGTCGCCTCCCACACGGCGATCGCCAGCGTGTCGCCACCTAGCGGCCGCAACAGGGCGGTGACGGGGAGCTCCTTCATCACTTCGACGAAGACCAGCAAGCCGGCAGTGAGGATTCCCGGCCACAGCAGGGGGACGTGGATCTCGCTCAGCAACCGCGTGCGATCTGCGCCCAGTGAGCGCGCGGCATCGTCGAGCGACGGCTCGATGCGCTCCATACGCGTCGCAACGGCCGACAGCGCCAGCGCGTGAAAGCGCACGACGTAGGCGACCACGAGGCCGAGCACGCTTCCCGTGAACAGCAGCGGCAGATCGGCTCCCAGCGATTGTGCTGCTCCGGAGATCCGGCGGTCGACCCACGCCAGCGGGGTGTAGACGGCAACCGCCACAACGGTTCCGGGCACCGCGTAGCCGAGTGACGACAGAGTGGCGAAGAGTGATCCAAGTCGGGAGGGACGCGTGTGGCGGCCGTAGGCGATCGCCGTCGCAGCCGTCACCGCGACCAATCCGGCAACTCCGGCCAGCAGGAGGCTGTTGGCGGCTGCGCGAACCAGGCTTCCCGCGCCCGCGCCGGTTCCGAGCGAGCCACCTGCCCAGATCGCGAGTTGAACGAGCGGGGCGACGAGGACGATCAGCAGCAGGGAAATCGGCACGAGCGCCAGCGCCATGCCGCGCATTCCGCTCACCCGGCGCGGCACGACGGCTTCGCCGCGGGCAAGAGCGCCGTGGTAGCGAGCCCGCCCGCGCAGCAGCCGTTCCAGGGCGACAAGGCTGAGCGTGAAAGTCACCAGCACCGAGGCCAGTTGAAGCGCCCCGGCCTTGTCGAAAGTGCCGAACCAGACGCGATAGATGGCGTCGGTCATCGCCCGGTAGTTGAGGAGGTTGACCGCGCCGAAATCGGCCAGCGCCTCCATGACGGCCAGCGCGACTCCTGCCGCCAGTGCCGGTCGCGCCAACGGCAACGCAACTCGCCGGATGGCGGCCGCATGACTGAGTCCGAGCGTGCGGGCCGCTTCGATCGTGTCGCGCGATTGGCCCATGAAAGCCGAGCGCCCGAGCACGTAGACGTAGGGATAGAGGACCAACGTCAGCACGGTGATCGTCCCGCCCGTGGACCGGATCTCGGGGAGCTGGAAGTCTGGTCCGAGTACGGAGCGCAGGAGGATCTGTAGACCCCCTTCGGGGTCGTACTGGCCCAGCAAGACGAAGACGAGCACATAAGCCGGCATGGCGAGCGGAAGGATCAGCGCCCAGTCGAGCCATGAGCGGCCGGGAAAGTCGTAGAAGGAGACGAGCACGGCCAGGCCGCCGCCGAGCAGCAGTGTGCCGGCGGCCACGCCGGCGGCCAGGACGGCACTGGCCCACATCGCTTCCGGCAACAGCGAGCCGGCCAGGGTGCGAAAGGATTCTGCGCCGCCGAGAAACGACAGCGGTAGAGCGAGCAGCGGCCCGGCAACCAGAGTGGCGACCAAGAACCCCGTGACAGCCCAGCCCGGCGGCCGCGCTAACTTGCGGCCGCTGCGCGGCGTGCTCGCCGCTGGGGAGGAAGCTACTTCCACCCGACGCGCTGCATCAGCGCGACCGCGTCCGGCAGCAGCCTTCCCGCGCGGGCTACGTCGATCGGGTCTTTGCGGACCTCAGACCAATGGCGGATGTGTGAGGGAGGAAGAACCTTCTCGTTGACCGCCAGCTCGGAGTTCTCCACCACTTCGCGCTGGGCTGCGGGCGCAGTGAGGTGCTCCATCAACGCGATGGCATCCTCGCGGTGACGGCTGGCGCGGACGAGTCCGAGGCCCGAAAGGTTGGTGTGGGCGCCCGCGCCGTCTTGATCGGGCCATGCGGGTGCCACCGGGAACTTCGGCGTGTCCGCCAGGATGCGACCGAGGTAGTAGTGGTTGGTCAGGCCGACGTCGCAACGTCCGGCGGCGATGGCTTCGAGGACGTCGACGTCTGAGCCGAGGATCTTGGGCTCGTTGTCCATCCACGATCGCAACAGCTTTTCCGTCTTCTGCGCGCCGCGCTTGGCGAGCATGTCGGCGACGAGTGACTGGTTGTACTCGTTGTTGGACGTGCGCAGGCAGAGGCGGCTCTTGAAGCGTCGGTTGCCCAAGTCCTCGTAGCTCTTCACCGCTTGCGCGGCCACGCGCTCGGTTGACCGCATCGGCGTGCGGATGCGCAGGCTGAGTCCCCACCATTGCCCGCCGGGGTCGCGGAACCCCTTTGGCACCTGTGCCCTGAGCTTCGACGAGGAGGCCTCGGCGAGCAGGCCGGCTTGCTTCGCTCGCCACAGATTGGCGAGATCCGTGGTCACGAGCACGTCGGCCGGGGTGTCTTCGCCCTCGCTGCGCAAGCGCTCAAAGAGTTCCGGCGCGGTTCCGCCCCTGATCTGGAGCGCTGCGCGCTGATTCTTCTCGAAGTCCCGGAACGGCTGCTCACTCCCGTATTGGGAGCGGCCGTTGTAGACGACGACGCCCGCGTCGTCGCCGCCGAATGCGGCCATGGCGGAAGCACCGAGAATGAGGAGGAAGACCACGACGCCGACGACGGCGAGCCGGCGGCCTAGTAGGGCGCGAAACATCAGGAAGCAATCACCAGAGGTCGGGAAGCAAAGAGCGAGTTAGGCTACCCTAACGCCGCTGATGCGTGCTCTTCTACCGTGCAGGCCGGCGATCGAAGTCGATGGCGTCGCCAAGGCGTTCGGTTCGCACGTCGCCGTGGAATCCGTGTCACTGCGACTCAAGCAGGGAGAGATCGTCGCCCTGCTCGGTCCGAGCGGCTCGGGCAAGACGACCCTGCTGCGCATGATTGCCGGCTTCGAGCGGCCCGATGCCGGCCGCGTTGCCATCGCCGGACTTACCGTGGCGGGGCCGGGAGTGTTCGTCGAGCCCGAGCAGCGGCGGATCGGGATGGTGTTCCAGCAAGGCGCCTTGTTCCCGCATCTGAGCGTTCAAGCCAACGTCGCGTTCGGCGCTACCCGCCGCGAGCGCGCTGCCGAGTGCCTGGAGCTCGTGGAGCTAGGGCATCGCGGTGCGGCCTTTCCGCATGAGCTCTCGGGGGGCGAGCGCCAGCGCGTGGCCTTGGCCCGCGCCCTCGCCGCTGAGCCGGAGGTGGTGCTGCTCGACGAGCCGTTCGCGGCGCTGGACGCCACTTTGCGCGAGTCGCTGCGCGAACAGGTCGCGGCGATCCTGCGCGCCGCGGGGGCCAGCGCGCTGCTCGTCACCCACGACCAAGCCGAAGCTCTCTCGCTCGCCGACATGGTCGCCGTCATGCAGGACGGGCGCTTGCAGCAGTTCGGGACGCCGGAAGAGGTCTACGAACGGCCGCGCAGTCGCTGGGTTGCGGAATTCCTCGGCGAAGCCAACGTGCTGAGCGCAAGCGCGCGGGGTGGGTCGGCGGTGTGCGAGCTCGGCTCGTTCGCCGTTTCCGGCGATCTTGACGGTCCTGTCGAGCTTGTCGTGCGCCCAGAGTCCGTGGCGATCGGGCACGCCGCTCGCCGTGGCGCCGATGCTGAGGGACGAGTGGTCGCGCGGTCTTTCTACGGGCACGATCAGGTTGTGACGGTGGAGCTCCCAACCGGGATGCGGTTGCGCAGCCGCGGACTCGGCTTCCCGGCCTGGCATCCCGGTGACCGCGTGCGATTGTGGGTTGAGGGTCCGGTCAGCGCTCTGGCCGTGGATCAGCCGCCGGCTTTGGCCCCAACCGCCCGATAAAGCGTTCCAGCACCGGAAGCGAACAGCAGCTCGCCGTCGGCATCGGTCCCGATGTGGGTGAGCTGCGGCACTTTGGCGTGTTCGCGCCGGACGTCGGTCGCGCGGCCGCCGGGCGTGCCCTTGAGCGTCCATAGCGTTCCGAAGCAGAAGTCGCCGTAGATGTAGCGCCGATCCAAGGCGGGGAGGGCGACGCCGGCGTAGACGTGGCCGCCGGTGATCGAGCAGCCGTCGCGGTGCGAGTAGCCGGCGACAGGCCACTTGAGCTCTCCTGTCCCGTTGAGACGGTGCCCGCGGCGCAGCGTCTTGAATCCTTCGTAGACGCTCCAACCCGCGTTCTTGGGTGGTTCGTCGGCTTCCAAGAGGATGCGGTTGATTTCCTCGTAGGAGTCCTGTCCGACGTCTGCGATCCACATCTCTCCCAGAGCGGGGTCGAAGGAGAAGCGCCACGGATTGCGCAGTCCGTAGACGACGACGCGCCAGCGCGGGCGTCCTACGACCTTGGTGGCGATGATCTTGCCCAGCTTGCTGGTGAGGTTCTGCGCCGTGCGATGGGGGTTGAAGGCGCCGCCGCCGTCTCCGAGCCCGAGGTGCAGCCGGCCGTCCGGACCGAAGGCGAGGTGTCCACCGTTGTGGTTTTCCTCCGGTTGGCGGACATGCAACAACTTGCGCATGGACGCGCCGGGATGCTCCAATTGCGGCGCACGCGGAACTCAGCGACGCGGGTGTCGCCGCCACGGTCAGACCAATGCAAGTAGACGCGGCGGTTCGTGGTGAACTCCGGGTGAAAGGCCATGCCCAGTAGTCCCTGCTCGGATCCTGTCTTCACGCGTGAGCGCAAATCGAGCACCGTCTGTCGCCGCCGTCCTTCAATGCGGATGACGCGGCCCGGCTGCTCGAGTACCCAAGTCGCGCGCGCGTCGCCGGGCGCGGCCCCGACCCACGTAGGGCGGTTCAAACCGCGGGCGAACGGGCGCACGTCGAAGCGATGAGACTTCCCGGCTTCGGCCGCAGGCTCGGGCCGCGCTGAGGTCGTCGCTGTCGGCGCGGTGTCCGAGCCGTCGCGTAGATCAGCGCCGAGGGCGGCGTAGACCGTCGCTGCGCCGGCCGCTAGAGCGGCGGCCACCACGGACATTGCGGCTTGCTTTCGACTGGACACCGGCCGTCATGTTAGGGAACCCTAAGACGGCCTGTCGGGGTGGGGCCAAAGGTCTCTGGATCGGGGGGATCAGCCGAAGGGGCGAGTCACCATCACCGCAGTGCACGAGAACGCTCCATGTCCCGGCTTGGGAGTGCAAGCGAAACTTCGGCGGCGGTTGAGGGACCAACTGTGCACCCCGCTCAAGCGCCGAGCGAAACGCCACTCCGGGCGGGCGGGGCGGGCGGTCGGGCTCTACGGCCTTCTTGTCTACGCCAAGGTGGTACGCGAGTAGCGGGCCGCGTAAGCGCCCCACGTACGGAGTTCCGCAGTCCAGCACGTTCTCCCGCCCGCCGACTGCCCCGATCGCTCGACGCAGGTCCGCAGCCAGTCGGCTTTGATAAGCCTGCGCGTCC
>JADDQZ010000063.1:0-23485 GCA_016781085.1 Actinomycetota bacterium | reverse complement strand
GCGGGCTGCCGAGCAGGCGGCCCAATCCGATCGACCCCGAGATCGCGATCAGCGCCGCGCCCGGGATGGCGTAGCGCGGCTCTCCCGAAAAGCCGCCTTGCGCCATGCTGGCAACCACCGCAAGCCAGGCCAGGCCGATGCCCGCCGGCAGGAGCGGTGACCAGAATCTCGCGGAGCGCGTCCGCACGAATGGCACCAGGACGAGGCCCGCCCACAGCGGCCAAGCGACCGACTTCACCGCCTCGGTAAGCGATGCCAGCGCCGGCACGTCAGCGAGCGCGGGTTGTCCGGGATTGGGGATCCGCGCTCGTGTTCCTGAGCGCAGCAGATCTCCGGAACCAATCCACTCAGGAACGAACCAAGCCAGCGGGACGGCAACCGCGGCGGCCCCCAGCCATGTCCGCGCGGGGGGATGTCTATGTCCGACCAGCGCTGCTGCCGCCAGCAGGAACGGCCAGGTCTCGACACGGAGAAGGCCGCACGCCACGGCGCACGCGAGCGCCCCGCGCCGGTGGCCGCCGCGCCAGAGCTCCGCACCGCCGAGCGCGAAGGCGAGCAGCAATCCTTCGCTCATCCCGGAGGCGGCGTAGAGCAAGTACTGCCCGGTCGTGGCCACGCCGGCCACCGCGATCACTCCCGCGCCGAGGGATCCGCCGGAGAGTCGCCGGGCAATAGAAAACGACAACACGAGCGCTACCAGTGCGCCGGTGCGCGCCAGCAGCACCCATAGCGCCGGAGCGAAGCTGCCAGAAGTCGCGAGCACCGCGCAAACGGCGACCGGAAGCGGCTTGAAGGCGGGCCCGTCTGTGGTGCTCAGCGTCCCCGAGGCAAGCTCTCGTCCCCACAGCAGCCACATCCAAGGGTCATAGGACGGCGCCGGTGCGACGAGCAAGGCACTGAAGAGAGCCAGCGAGCCGGAAGCGATCAGCGCGCATAGGAGGTACCGTGGCAAGCGGTTCGCAGTCCCCTGCGCACCAGACACGCGAAGCCTCAGTGCGTTCCGATGCCGGCGTCCGGATCGAGGATGCCGCCCATGATCAGGCCGAGCAGCAGTACGCCGAGGGCCAGCCGGTAGGCCACGAACGGCATGAAAGTCCGCGTGCTGAGGTAGCGCATCAACCACGCGATCACCATCAAGCCGATCACGAAGGCAATCGCGGTCGCGAGCAACGTCGGCCCCCATGGCGTCGCTACGCCCTCGCCGATCTCGGTGAGCTGGAACAACCCGGAAGCAAAGACGGCCGGAAGCGCGAGCAGGAAGGCATAGCGCGTAGCCGCGCCGCGCTCGTAGCCGAGCAACAGGCCCGCCGTGATGGTGCCTCCCGAGCGCGATACGCCGGGTACGAGAGCGAGCGCCTGCGCGAAGCCGTACAAGACGCCGTGGCGAACCGTCAGATCTTTGAGGCCTCGCGTTTTGGCACCGATCTTGTCCGCCACTCCAAGCAGGACCCCGAAGACGATCAACGTTGCAGCCGTGATCCGGAGGTCACGGAAAGCCGTCTCGATCTGGTCTTGGAGCAGCAAGCCGAGCACACCGATCGGCAGTGAGCCGAGGATCACAAGCCATCCGAGGCGCGCGTCTGGGTCGTGTCGGTGCTCCCGATGACGGATCGATCGCGCCCAAGCCCGCGCGATCGTTGCGATGTCATGGCGGAAGTAGATGACTACCGCGAGCTCGGTTCCGATCTGCGTGACGGCGGTGAAGGCCGCTCCCGGATCCTCCCAGCCGAACAGGGCGGCGGAGATGCGCAGATGTGCGCTTGATGAGATTGGGAGGAATTCGGTCAGGCCCTGGATGAATCCCAGGACCATGGCTTCAAACCAACTCACTCCCGCGCTACTCGACGGATTCGACGCGGAGGCGGCGCTCGCCGCGTGGCGTCGGCACTGCCGCTACGTCACCCGCACGCTTGCCGCGCAGCGCGACCGCCGTCGGGGACTCGACCGAGAGCTTGCCGTCGGCCGGGGCGGAATCCTGAGCGGAGACCAGCGTGTAGTGCAGTCGCTTTCCCGACGCCTCATCGACCAAGCTCACCGTCGAGCCGAACGCGACGATACCGCCTGAAGCACGCTCGACCACTTTGGCGTGGTCAAGCCGCTCGCGGAGGTTGGCGATCCGCGCTTCGAGCATTCCCTGCGCTTCCTTGGCGGCGTGGTACTCGGCGTTCTCCTTGAGATCGCCGAACTCACGCGCGGTCTTGATCTCAGCGGAGATGCGGGCGCGTTCGCTGGTTTCCATCCGCTCGACCTCGATGCGCAGGGCGGCGAGATCCTCGGCACTCATCTCATACGTTTCGGACAATTCGCCCTCCAGGCTCTGTCTCAGCGCGCGCTCAAGCGGCGCGCGCGGTGCTCACAGGACGGCGAGCAGTTTGGGTGCGACTTGCTTCTTGCGGCTCATCACGCCGGGCAACTCGACGACATGGTGGTCTCCGCGGATGCCGAAGGCTCGTTCGACCGGCGACATGCTGCCAGCCACGACGAGGTCGGTGCCGCGGGAAACGATGTCGGTCACCATCAGCGCGAAAAGGTCGTAGGACCGTTCGCGAGCCCGCTCTTCAAGCGCTTCTAAGAGCTCGTCTTTGCGGTCGGCCAAGCTCGAGCCAACCGTCTCGACTTGGGCGATGCAGATCCGCGAGCCCGAAGAAGTGAAGTACTCCTTGGCGTCGCGATTGATGATCTGCCATGCCGGCAGGCGAGAGACATCGGAAGTGGCCCGGAACATTTCCATGCCGAATTCGCGCGCATCGAGTCCGAGAAATCCCTCCAGGTCCTTGACGATCTCCTCGTCACGGCTTGTCGTGGTGGGCGACGAAAGCACCACGGTGTCCGACAGCACCGCGGCGAGCAACATCATCGCCGTAGGGCGCTGGGGCTCGATGCCTAGCCGGCGAAAGCGCTCCGTTACGAGCGTGGCCGTCGAACCCACTGGATCGAAAGTGGCTTGAATCGGGACGTTGGTCTCGATCGAGCCGATGTGGTGGTGATCGAGAATTTCGACGATCGCGGCGTTCTCGATGCCCGGAACGCTTTGGGCCTGTTCGGCGTGATCGACCAGCAGGACGCGGCGGCGTTCGGGCGACACGAGGTTCGAGCGGGTGACGATGCCGACGGGCACGTCGGCCTCATCGACGACGAACACGGCGCGGAACTCCATGATGCTCTGCGTCATGTCGGTGAGCAGATCTTCCGGATTCGCGCACGGGCGCTCGGTGCTCATGATCGCCCGTGTCGGAACAGCCAAGCCGATCAAGCGCCCGGTCACGTAGGAGTCGAGTGGCGAGGAGATGATGCTGGCGTTGCGCTCGCGCGCGAGTTCGGCAATGGAAGCGTCCACGGGGGACCCGTGGGCGATCACCAGCACCGAGACGCCGATCTCCAGGGCGCGGCGTTGCCCTTCGAGTCGGTCGCCGATCACGGCGATGTCTCCGGGACTGATCAGCCCGCTGATGCCGGGCACTTCCATCGCCAGGATCCACAGGCGCCCGGTGACCTCGCGGTCGTCTCCCATGACCATCTCGCCGCCGACGACGTCGGCGATCGCGCTGACGCGGACCGGGCGGTTCTCGAAGCTGGAGGCGCCGCGCGACTCGTAGATGTACTGGCGTGCGAGGTCGCGCTCGGTGAGCACGCCGGTGAGCTTGCCCTGCTCATCGACGACGGGGGCGAGGTCGACCTCATGCTCGGCCATCCGCAGGCCCACGTGGCGCACCGGCTCGTCGGTCCGAGCGGTAACCATCAGCGGGTGCATGACGTCGCACACCCGCAGGTGGACGTGCGGCAGGAAATCCGGCACCGGCGCGCCGCTGCGCTCGAGCGCCCACGCTGTCTGGGCGTTGATGTCGCCCAGCCGTACCGGCACAAAGCGGTTGGCCGAGTCGATCTGGCTCTTGAGCTCCGCGTAGCCGAGAGCAGCAGCGATCGAGTCCAGGTCGGGATTGCGGTGACCGGTGACGTATACGACGGGCAAGGCGCCAGAGGATAAGGCTTGGCAGTTCAAAGCGGGTTAACGAGGAGTAAACGGAGAGTCGAAACGGCGGACGGGGAAGCCGCCGCAAGCACGGTGCGGATCTTCAGCGAGGGTTGACCCAGCTACGGCGCCGGGCAGAATGAGGGCGATGGCCGATGGCTTTGAAACGGTTCGCGTCGACAAGTGGCTGTGGGCGGCGCGGCTGGTCAAGACGCGCGGGTTGGCGGTCGAGGCCATCAACGGCGGTCGCGTCGAAGTCAACGGCCAGCGCGTGAAGCCGAGCAAGGACTTAAAGCCCGGCGACCGGCTCGTATTCACAACGGGACCCGTGCGCCGCGAGCTGATGATTCGTGCCTTGAGCGCCCGCCGGGGACCGGCGACCGAGGCGGCTCTCTTGTACGACGAAACCCCCGAGAGTCGCCAAGCGCGCGAGCGTCACGCCGAAGAGCGGCGCCTGACCAGGCCGGCTTTCGACGATGCTGGCGGTCGTCCGACGAAGCGTGATCGCCGGCGGTTCGACTCGCTGGGCTCTAAGCCGCGCGACCGTTGAGGGAGGGAGGCAACGAAAGCCCCGCGTCAGCAGGGCTTTGCAATGCCGGAGGAGGGACTCGAACCCCCGACACGCGGATTATGATTCCGCTGCTCTAACCGACTGAGCTACTCCGGCAGGGGCCGCGGAAGGATAGCGCCGGACGGGGCGCCACGGGCCCGCGGCAAGACCCGAAACAAAGCGGGCGACCGGGAGGTCGCCCGCTCACTGCAAGGTGCGTTGACCCTTAGGCCGGGACGGCCTGGCGGTTCTCTTCGAGCTTCGCGTCGACCAGCGACACGATCTCGTCGAGGGGAGCGCAGCTCAGGCCCTGTTGCGTGGCGATCGACTTGACGACGCAGTCGACGCGCTCGATGTACTGAGCACCGCCGTAGGCTGCGCGCGCGACCGAGGAGGGGTTCAGCAGGCCCTCGCCGGCAGTCGCGTACTTCTCGAACGGCACGAGGTCTTCTTCCGCCGCGCCGAGCTTCTTGGACAGGTCGACGACCCAGTTGTAGACGGAGCGGCTCTGCTCGAGGTCGGTGTGGATCGCGTCGCGGATCGGGCGCATCCCGTCGGCGGTGAAGCAGCGGTAGTTACCGGCCATGAGCATCGCCCACTTGGCGAGCGGCACGAACACGGAGTCGCTGACGCGCAGCTTGACCGGCACTTCGACTTCCTCGCCGTCGGGCGTGGTGAAGCGCGAGTCGTCGATGCTCTGCTCAATCTCGCGCAGCATCGCCGTGTGCTCGTCGGACTCAAAGCGCGCAGCCTTGAAGTTCGTGGGCAGCCGCACCTGGAGGACGTTGAGCTCCTCTTCGGGCGGACGGAACGCCTGGGGGTCGGGGCTGCACAGCGTCATGTACTTCGGATCGAACGAGTCCCAAACGGTCGCGTCCGTGTAGCAATGGCGACAGGCGTCCGCGTCAACGCCGGGCAGGCGCTTGAGGTACGTGAGCGGGGGCATGTTCATGATCGACATGCACGGGATCTGGTTCGTGGCGATGCTCTCGACCAGCTCGCGGACGCCAGGCGAGCGGTACTGAGGCTCTTGCATGGCCAGGCCGACGAGGTCAAAGTCCTTGGGATCGATCGCCGTGGGCACGTCGGCCGACAGCTTGCCGGGGAGCTGGCGCGAGTCGAGCTCGACGAGCTCTTCGCGGTCCCTGATCGGCATGCGGACGCGCGTGCCCTCACGGTTGATCAGGTCGGCCTCGTGGGGCAAGCAGACAAGCTTGACCGAGTGGCCCGCCATCAGCAGCTTCGTCGCTAGTAGGGATCCGTACGAGGCGCCCAGTATTAGAACCTTGTATTCACTCACTTGATTCTCCATCTGGTCGTCGATAACGCTCGTCCGCCCGGTTGGAATGCAATCCGGACGGGCATTGCTGCTGGAGGGGCAGCTGAGCGCCTGTAGGTCAGTCGCGAGCTACCTGCCCGCTGCGCTAAAGGGTAGGCGTTTCCTGCCGATCGCGCATCCGCGCCCGCATCGGGTCATCGGATCCTCTCTTCAGAGCACCGCCGACCCCGTACTTCGAGGGATCCGACGGCGCTTGTCTTGGCGCCGCTTCCCGCACCCTCGTACTAGCGGCACGACGATACGCGGCGCGCGCGACCACAGCGGTGGCCAGCGCGGCCACCGCTCCGAGGGCGAAGCCGGCGCGAGGACTGAATGCTTCGGAGAGCCAGCCGACGATCACAGACCCAATCGGGGTGGAGCCGAGAAAGACCATCGAGTACAGCGCCATCACGCGACCGCGCATGTCGGGAGCCACGGCGAGCTGCAACGCCGAATTCACGCCTGACGCGAACGTCACGCTCAAGCTTCCCAGCGCCACGAGGGCCGCGAGCTGAAGGGGTAGCGTGGGGGCGGCGGCGACGGCGAGCAGGAGCAGGCCGAAGCCAAAGCACGAGCCGACCAGTAGCGAGTTGCTCACCCGTCCTCGCGCGCCGGCGAGCAGGGCTCCGACGACCGAGCCGGCACCCATGGCAATCGTCAAGGCCGAGTAAGTGGTCGCCGTCCCGTGCCAAGTCATGTGCGCCAGCAACGGCAACAGGACTTGGAAGTTGAAAGCCAGCGTCCCGACCACGGCCATCATCCCCAGCGGGATGCTCAACGCCGGCGTATCGGCGACATAACGCAGGGCGCGGCGCAAGTCACGACCGGAGGAGGGTTGCGGCTCCCGCGTCTCGAGGTCCGCTGGATCCATCGACCGCAGCGCGGCGAACATCACCACGAACGTCAGCGCGTTGAGCCCAAAGCACGCGCTGATGTCGACGAACGCGATGATCGCGCCCGCCACCGCCGGCCCGATCATTCGCGAGGAGTGAATGACGACGCTGTTGAGCGCGACGGCGTTGACGACCCGCCCGGCACCGACGATCTCCGACACGAAGCTCTGACGGGCAGGGTTGTCTATCGCGGTCACGAGGCCGCGCGCGAACACAAGCGCGAAGACCATCCATGCCTCGATGGCGCCCGTGAGGGTCAAAAGCCACAAGGTCAGCGCCGGGACGGCCATCAGCAGCTGCGTGACCATGATCAAGTTGCGCTTGACCATCCGGTCGGCGAGCACACCGCCCCAAGCGGCGAACAACAGGATCGGCAGGAACTGCAAAGCAGTCGTGAGGCCCACCGCGAGGCCGCTTTCGGTCAGGCGCACGACCAGCCACAACTCCGCGACGGTTTGCATCCAGTTGCCGCTGATCGAGACGACTTGGCCGGCGAAATAGCGCCGGTAGTTGGGCACCGACAAAGACGAGAAGGTGCGAGCGAGCAGGGGGCTCATGGCTCCTCTTCGCCCAGCAGGCGCTCCAGCGCTTTGGAGGCCTGTTCAAGCAGGTCACGGTCTTCGCGAGACAATTGAGCTAGGCGAGCCGCAAGGAAGGCGTCCTTGCGCGTGCGTGTCTTGAGCAACAGCTCCCGCCCTGCCGGCGTGATGGTCAGCCGTGACGAGCGCCGGTCCTCGAGGTCGGTCGTGCGCTCGACGAGCTCGAGCTCCTGCAAGCGGACCAGTACGCGAGTAATCGTCGGACGCTGAACGCGCTCACAAGTCGCCAGCTCGCTCGGCGAGATGGGACCATGGCATTCGATCGAGGCCAACGCCGAAGTCATGGACGGCGATAATTCGACGCCGGCTTCTTGACGAAGGCGGCGGGCGGCACGGGTAAGCGTCAACCGCAGCTCGGCGGCCAGTTCAGCTTCGGGCCGGACGGCGGTACGCATGGCTAATTAGCTTAGCGAATCATTCTGTGTGAACGCCAGCGAGCAAGCGGCGCACCTAGCGAAGCAGCCGGCCCCGCCAGCGAAGCCATCGTGCGACTGGAGGCTGCTATGCATCGCGCCATGGAGGCTCTCGATCCTGACCTCGACCGGGCAGTGGAGACGGTCGTCAAGCAATGCCTACAGGTGCAACCGGGCGAGAACGTCCTCGTCATCGCCGACACGCGGACCCGGCGGTTGGGCAACATCCTGCGCGAAGTCGCCGCCGTCGCTGGGGCCGACGCCGTCGTGGTCGTCATGGACCCGCGTGAAGTAGACGGCGAAGAACCGCCGGCGCCGGTTGCCGCCGCGCTGGCGGCCGCCGACGTCTACATCGTCCCGACGTCCCGGTCGCTGTCGCACACCAAGGCGCGCAAGGCCGCCACCGACGCCGGCGCTCGCGGCGCGACGCTGCCTGGTGTGACCGAGGAGATACTCGCCCGTCTGATGGCGTGCGACTTCCCGACGCTGCAAAAGCGCTCGCGCGCGCTCGCCGAGCTCCTGACCCAAGCCGACGAAGCTCACTTCACTTGTCCGCGGGGGTCAGACCTGCGGCTCGATCTCACGGGCCGCGCGGGAATTGCCGACGACGGCACGCTGACGGGAGAGCGTGCATTCGGCAACCTTCCCTGCGGCGAAGGCTTCATCTCCCCGTGTGGGGGAGAAGGAACGCTGGTGGCGACTTCGTTGGCCGGCGTGGGACTCGTAAAAGCCGAGCCCGCGCGGTTGACCGTTGACAACGGTCATCTGGTCGCGGCGCAAGGCTCCGAAGGCGAGCGCTATCTCGAGCTGCTGCGTGGTGCCGGCCCGCAGGGAACCAACCTCGCAGAACTGGGAATCGGCACGAATGAGCGCGCCACCCTTACCGGCGAAGTCATCGAAGACGAGAAGATCCTCGGCACGGTTCACGTCGCTTTCGGTGCGAGCGCCGGCATCGGCGGAACGATCAGCGTGCCGATCCACCTCGATTGCGTCGTCTTGGAGCCGACACTAGACATCGGGTCGACCCGCGTCATCGAAGCCGGGCGCTTCGTGCTCGACGCGTGACCCTGCTCGCCGTCCCGAACGTCTCCGAAGGCCGCGACGCTCGGGCCCTGGCCGCGATCAGTGCCGGGTTCACCGCCGTGGGGGCACGGCTGCTCGACGTCCACGCCGATCCTGATCATCACCGCAGCGTCTTCTCGCTGGCCGGGCGGCCCGGGATGCTGGCCGAGACGCTCGTGCACGGAGCCGAGCAAGCCGTTCGCTTGATCGACGTCAGCGCCCACGCCGGCGCCCACCCGCGGATCGGCGCCATCGACGTCGCGCCGATCGTCTTCCTCGGCGACCAAGATCGTGGCGCCGCTTGCGCCGAAGCCGTCGTGGCGGCCGAGCTGCTTGCCAGCGAGTTCAACCTGCCGGTCTTTTTCTACGGCGAGCTGGCCGACGGGCGCTCGCGGGCGGAGCTACGGCGCGGGGGGCTCGGAGAACTGGCTCGGCGCATGGCTGACGGCGAGCTGGCTCCAGACTACGGGCCGAACTCCCTGCACCCAACCGCGGGAGCTGTTCTCGTCGCGGCACGACCACCGCTGATCGCGTTCAACGTCGAGCTCGCGCCGCCAGCTTCGCTTGAGCAGGCGCGCGAGATCGCTGCGCGAATCCGGGAAGGGGGAGACGACGGCTTGAGGGGCGTGCGGGCGATCGGTCTGTCGCTCGAGCGCCAGGGCGTGATGCAGGTCTCCACGAACCTTGAGGACTTCCGGCGCGCGGGACCCGCCGACGTGGTCGCCGCTATCCGCCGCCACCACGCCGTTCAAGCGGCGGAACTCGTCGCACTGGCGCCCGCGGAGGCCTTCGCAGACTTCCCGGACGACGTGCCGTTGCGCGGCTTTGACGCGGACCGGCAGATCATCGAGAGAGCCCTAGACTCCTAGCCCTCATGGCACAGACTCGTCGCAAGCGCCGCAGCAAGCACCGGGGAACCGCCGCGGGCATGATCGAGACCCGCGGCCGCACCGGTCGAAAGCCCACGCCGGAAGAGCGCGCGGGCGGCAAGAAGAAGGCGCCCGTGCACGAGCCGCGCTGGATGCGCAAGGCGAGTTGGCGCAATTCGGTGATCCGGGCCGCCCTGGCGGCACTTTTCTTGTTCGGGCTCACGCGCCTCGGGCTCGGCGGCGACATGACGATGGAGAACTCGATTCTCTTCGCCACGCTCGCGTTCGCGGTGTACGTGCCGCTCGGCTACTACATGGACACCTTCATGCAGCAGCGGCGCGAGAAACAGCGCCAGAAGAAAACTTCGCGTTGATGGACGTCAAGTCGTTCACCGTCGGGCCGCTGGCGGAGAACACCTACTTGGTGCGGCGGAACGGCGCTTCAGAAGCAGTCATCGTCGATCCCGGCGACGAGGCCCCGCGTCTGCTTGGAGCCATCGAAGACGCCGGCGTCGAGCTCAAGGCCATCCTGCTCACCCACACGCACATCGACCACGTCGGCGCGGTGGCGCCGGTGGCCCGGGCGACCGGCGCGCCGGTCTATTGCCCACAGACCGAGGCCTTTGTCCTCGCTGACATCCAGAGCTGGACACCGTTCGGATTCCCCCCGGCGGAGTCCTATGAAGCCGAGAAGACCGTGCAGGGCGGCGAGAGGCTGGACTTGGCGGGACTTGGAATCGACGTCATCTTCACGCCTGGACACTCTCCCGGCCACGTGTCGTACTTCATCGCCGACGAGCAGGCGCTGTTTTCGGGCGACGTGCTGTTTCAGAACTCCGTCGGCCGGACCGACCTGCCGGGGGGTGACGGCCCGACCTTGATGCGCAGCATCGCTCACCTGCTCGACACGCTGCCGGACGAAACGACCGTCTATCCCGGCCACATGGGCGCTACGACACTCGGCCGCGAGCGGGTCAACAACCCGTTTCTGGGCCAGTTCGCCGCCCGGTGAGCGGCGCGATCCAGGCGCCGCGCGGGACGTACGACGTCTTCGGCGATCAAGCCCGAGCGCGCGTAGCCGTCGAGCAGCAGGCGCGCCAATTGCTGGAAGCCGCCGGCTACGAGCGCATAGAAACGCCCGCCTTCGAAGCCACCGATCTGTTCGCCCGTGGCGTCGGCGCGGCGACCGACATCGTTCAAAAAGAGATGTTCTCGTTCGACGACGGCGGCGGCCGGTCGATGACGTTGCGGCCGGAAGGAACGGCTCCGGTGTGCCGCTCCTACGTCGAGCACGGGATGCACAAGCGCCCACAGCCGGTCAAGCACTGGTACTTCTCGAGCTTCTTCCGCCACGAGGCGCCCCAAGCCGGGCGCTACCGGCAGTTCTGGCAGATCGGCGCCGAAGCGATCGGCTCCGACGACCCCGCCGTGGACGCTGAGTCGATCCTGCTGCTCGCGGAGCTGCTCGAATCCTTGGGCGTCCGCGAAGTCCGGCTGCGGATCGGAAGCCTCGGCGCACCGGCGACCCGCGCGGAGTACCGGGCGAAGCTCCAGGACTATCTGCGCGCCCACGAGGGTGGGCTCTCCGAAGAAGTTCGCAGCCGCATCGAATTGAACCCCTTGCGGGCTTTCGATTCGAGTCATCCCGGCACACGCACGGTGATGGAGAAGGCGCCGCGCTTGCTTGACTCCTTGGCCGCCGAAGATCGCGCGCACTTCGACGAAGTCCTCGGGATGCTTCAAGCGGCAGGCGTCACCTATGAGATCGACACCACGCTTGTGCGTGGCCTCGACTACTACACGCGCACAGTGTTCGAGTTCAGTTCCGACGCGCTGGGCGCACAGTCCGGCGTCGGCGGCGGTGGCCGCTACGACGGACTGATCGAGCAGATTGGTGGAGCGCCGACACCCGGCATGGGTTGGGCGGCCGGCGTCGAGCGGATCATGCTGGCCGCACCGCCGATGCCCGTGGCGGCACCTGCACTCGACCTCTACGTCGCCTACGCCAAGCCCGAGCTGCGCGGCCAGGCGTTCAAGTTGACTGCCGACGCCCGCAAGTCGGGGCATTCGGCGCAAGTGGAGCTCGCCGGACGCTCCTTGAAAGGCCAGCTGAAGGCGGCGGGCCGCGCGGGCGCCCGGTACGTTGCCATCTTCGGCGACGAAGGCACCGCACTCAAAGACATGGAATCCGGCGAGCAGCGCCTAGTCGATCCGGCCGCCGTCCTGCACCACATCGGCCACCCGCTATGAAGCCCGCGTCGGTTTGATCGAGGTGCGCGGGCCCTTTGCTCAGACACCGCTCGGCGACCACGATGACCGCTCGGCGACCACGATGAGACACCCAGACACTTGCCATGAAACCGCCTGCTTCTAACCAATACCGCGACGCCTGGTGCGGAACCCTCGGTTCCGGCGATATCGACCGCGAAGTCGCTCTGGCGGGATGGGTACACCGGCGCCGCGACCACGGCGGGCTGATCTTCATCGACTTGCGTGATCGCACGGGAATCGTCCAGCTCGTGTTCGATCCCAACCACGCCGCCGACGCTCACTCCCTCGGTGAGAAGCTGCGTCCAGAGCACGTAGTCAGCGTCCGTGGTGTCGTACTGCGGCGCTCCGAAGGCAATGTCAATCCGCGGCTGGCGACAGGAGAAATCGAGGTCTCCATCAGGGCAGCCGAGCGCTTGGCGGAAGCCGAGACGCCACCTTTCCCGGTCGACGAAGACGGCCCGGTCGACGAGATCCTGCGGCTGCGCCATCGCGTGCTGGACCTCCGCCGCGAGGGAATGCGTGACGCCCTTCTACTGCGCCACGCCGTCAACCGTACGATCCGCGATCACCTCAACGGCCTCGACTTCGCCGAAATAGAGACGCCGCTGCTCACCCGTTCCACTCCCGAAGGCGCCCGCGACTTCCTCGTTCCGTCACGGATGAACCCGGGTGCGTTCTACGCGCTGCCGCAGTCCCCGCAGCTGTTCAAGCAGATGCTCATGATGGCCGGGTTCGAGCGCTACTACCAGATCGCCCGCTGCTTCCGCGACGAGGATCTGCGCGCGGATCGCCAGCCCGAGTTCACCCAGCTTGACCTGGAAATGGCTTTCGTCGGCGAAGACGACGTCATCTCGACCATCGAAGGGCTGATGGCGGAAGTCTTCGCAGTCGGGGATTTTCCCGTGGCGGCGCCCCCGTGGCCGCGGATGTCTTACGACGACGCGATGCTGCGCTTCGGCTCAGACCGCCCGGACACGCGCTTCGGACTCGAAATCTCAGACCTTGGTGGTGCGCTGGCGGCGACACAGTTCAAGGTCTTCGCCGGGGCGCTGGCGGGCGGCGGAGCCGTGCGCGGCCTCAACGCGGGAAGGAGAGAGCTCACCCGGTCTGAGCTCGACTCGCTCACCGACCACGCCAAGCGCTTTGGTGCCGGCGGCTTGGTGTGGGCATTCGTGCAAGAAGACGGCTCCTGGCGCTCCCCGATCGCCAAGTTCCTCTCTGACGACGAGCGCGCGTCGGTGACGGAGACGCTCGGCGGCAAGCCTGGAGACCTACTGCTGGCGGTTGCCGATCGCGAGCCGGTCGCCGCGACGGCGCTGGGCGAAGTGCGCTTGGAACTCGCGCGCCGCTTCGATCTGGTGCCGTCCGGTCGCCACGAGGTTCTGTGGGTCATCGACTTCCCGATGTTCGAGCAGGATCCGCAGACCGGCGCCCTGCACGCCTTGCACCACCCGTTCACGGCGCCGACCGGCGACATGGCTGATCCCGCGGCGCTGCGGTCGCGCGCCTACGACATCGTGCTCGACGGCGTCGAAATCGGTGGCGGATCGATCCGTATCAACACCACCGAAGTCCAGCAGCAGGTGCTCGATCTGCTCGGCATCGGCCCTGAAGACGCGCAAGCGCGCTTCGGTTTCCTCCTCGACGCCCTGCGCTACGGAGCCCCTCCGCACGGCGGGCTGGCGTTGGGCATCGACCGCATCGTCGCGCTTCTGGCCGGCCGCGACTCGATCCGCGAAGTGATCGCCTTCCCCAAGACGGCCAGCGGCTCGGACCCGCTGACGGGCGCGCCGGCCCCGGTCGATCGCGAGCAGCTCGACGAGCTGGCTATCCGCGCGCTCACACGGCCTGCTTGAGCGGCCTTGAAGGGTGTCGATTCGGCGCCACCTTCAAGCGTCGACCGTCGACATGTCCGCGTACCGGGCGCCCGCCGTCGCCCCACGCGGAATGGCTTCGCCGATGCGGCGCAGTTCGTCCGGAGTCAGGGCGATGGTGGCTGCGGCGACGTTTTCCTCCAAGTACCTCACGCGTTTGGTGCCTGGAATCGGGACGATGTCGGCGCCCTGGTGCATCACCCAGGCGATCGCCAGCTGACCGGAAGTCACATCCTTCTCGACGGCCAACTGCTCGAGCCGCTTGACCAGTTCCAGGTTGCGCTCGAAATTCTCTTCCTGAAAGCGCGGGTAGCGCGCCCGGCGGAAATCGCCTTCAGGGAGGTCTGCCGGGCTGCGGAATCTGCCGGATAGGAATCCACGACCCAGTGGGCTGTACGCGACGAAGCCGATTCCGAGCTCGCGCACGGTCGGCAGCAACTGCTCCTCGGGATCACGCGACCAAAGCGAGAACTCCGTCTGCAGGGCGGAAATGGGATGCACCACGTGAGCGCGCCGGAGCGTCTCCGGCGATGCCTCCGATAGTCCGAGGTAGCGAACCTTTCCCTCCGCGACCAGTTCGCCCATGGCGCCGACCGTCTCTTCGATGGGAACGCGCTTGTCGACTCGGTGCTGGTAGTAGAGGTCGATGTGATCGACGCCGAGGCGCTGCAGCGACGCTTCGCAAGCCGCTCGGACATAAGCGCGGTCACCGCGAACACCGAGAAACGCGCCGTCTTCCCCGCGGACGTTGCCGAACTTCGTGGCGACTACGACTTGGTCGCGCCGATCGGCGATGGCACGGCCGAGCAGCTTCTCGTTGGTGAACGGGCCGTACATATCGGCCGTATCGAAGAAGTTGACGCCGAGCTCGAGCGCGCGGTGAAGCGTGGCGATCGAGTCGGATTCCTCGGCGTGGCCGTAGAACTCCGACATGCCCATGCATCCAAGTCCTTGTGCCGAGGTCTGAAGGCCTTGGGATCCGAGCTCGCGTGGCTGCATGTCGCCCTTTCGCAAAATCGCTGAAGCGTGGCTGTGGACGGTTCGTTGAGCGGTTTCCCGTGCTTGTAACGTCGCTCGACCGTGGCAGACCCTAGCTCTTGGAGTCCAGTGCGCCGGCCGCGTCCTAAGGAACCGGGGGAACCTGCCGATCTAAGACAGCGTGAGCCAGATTTCGCCGCCCATTCGCGTTCTTCTCGTCCTCAGCATTGCCTTCCTGGCTGTTTGGACGATGTTCCTGCGTCCTGGCGCCCGCACGGAGACGCCTGAACCCGTCGCGACCTCGTCGCAGCCCGCAGCCGTGGCCCCGACGACGCCCGCCGCGACTTCGGCGACGCAAACCGCAACCGCACCGGTGACTTCTCAGGCGGCGGCGCCCACGCAGACCGGCAAGCTGGATCGCGCCGCTCTTTCCAAGCTTCCCAACGACGTCGCCCGCGCGGTCCGCAGTGACAAGGTCATCACCCTGCTGTTCTGGAACCCCCGGGCAGCCGACGATCGTCAGGTGCGCCACCACATCAAGCACCTCAAGCTTGACGACCGCAAGGTCTCGGTCAAGGTGGCCAACGTCAAGCACATCTCTCGCTACGCGCCGATCACGCGCGGAGTCGACGTCCAGCAGTCCCCGACCGTGGTCGTCGTCGATCGCAAGCTGCAGGCGGAAAGCCTCGTCGGCTACGTCGACAGCGTGACGATCCGGCAAGCCATTTCCGACGCTCAGCGCGCGGGCAAGCGCTGAGATAGCGGGCGCTCGCCAGCGCCAAGCGCCCCCGCGGGGCCGCACCGACCTTGGGCGGTCGCCAGCGGCCGATTCAGGCCTAGACTCGCGTGAGTGGATCTGGCCCGGTTCGAAGAGCATCTGAATTCACCCCACCGGCGCGGGCACGACCCCGCCGGCGCGGACACCGCCGCCGCCGGGGGCGCGGCCTGCGGTGATCTAGTGCGGATATCGGTGTTGGTCGAGGCGGACCAAGTCACGGCTGTCGGCTTTGACGCGTCCGGATGTGGCGCTGCGCTGGCGGCCGGATCCGCGGCGGTTTCGCTAGTCGACGGTCGCCATGTCCTAGAGGCGGCGCGAATCGGGACGAGAGAGATTTCCGACGAGCTGGGCGGGCTTTCCCCGGGCAAGCTGCACGCCGCCGATCTGGCGGCTGACGCGCTCGCGCGGGCGCTTGGCGCCGCGGTTCGCCGCGGAGGGGATTCGGCGCTGGAAGCTAATCGCACGCTGGTCGCTATGAGCGGAGGCGTCGATTCTGCCGTGGCGGCGTTGCTCACAACGCGCGCCGGCCGCGAATCGGTTGGAGTGACGCTCGAGCTTTGGCGCGATCCTGAAAACGACGCTGAAGCATCGTGTTGCAGCGCGACCGCGGTAAGACAGGCGCGCGCGCTGGCACACAGCTTGGACATGCCGCACTTCACGCTCGACCTTCGCGACGAGTTCCGCGCGGGTGTCGTGCAGCCCTTCCTTGACGGCTACGCGCGCGGGGAGACGCCCAATCCGTGCGTCCTGTGTAACGGGAACATCCGTCTCGACGCGATGCTCGACTTCGCCGAATCGCTGGGCGCTGCGGAACTGGCGACCGGCCACTACGCGCGGCGCACGGACGACGGTTTGTTGCAGGCCGCTGCTCACGCAGCCAAGGATCAGGCTTACATGCTCGCCGGTCTCGGACCCGCGAGCGTTGCGCGAATGCGCTTCCCGCTCGGCGAGATCGACAAGCCTCAAGTGCGCGCGCTCGCACGCGACGCAGGCCTCGCCGTCGCCGACAAGCGAGAATCGCAGGATCTGTGTTTTCTGGCCGGGACCGGCAAAGCGCGCTTTCTCGCGCGCCATGCCGATTTGCAGAACCGACCCGGTCCGATCGTGGACGCGACGGGCCGTGAAGTCGGCCGGCACTCCGGCCACCACCTTTTCACCGTCGGCCAACGCCGTGGGGTGGGGGTGGCATCGACGGAGCCGCTCTACGTCACTGCAACAGACGCTGCGACCAACACGGTGACGGTCGGGCCGCGTCCCAAGCTCTCCACCACCGCTGTGCGGTTGCGCGACACCGTGCTGCACCGGCCGGCGACCGAGGTGGACGCCGTCAAGCTGCGCTACCGCTCACAGGCGATCCCCTGCCGCGTCGACTCGGATTCCGGCACCAGGGCGGAGGGGGACTTGGTCTTGACCCTCATCGAGCCAGCCGACGCGGCGGCTCCCGGCCAGGCCGCCGTCCTACTGCGCGGCGACGCGGTTGCGGGTTGGGGAACGATTTCTGCCCAGCGGTAGCCCCGAAGGGCCGGACCGGCACCTAGACTCCGGCGGCGTGACGTCCGACGAGATCCGCGAGCGCTTTCTTTCCTTCTTCGAGCAGCGCGATCACCGCCGCCTGCCTTCGGCTCCCCTGGTTCCGGCCGAGCATGACCCGTCCGTGCTGTTGACCACGGCGGGGATGCACCCGCTCAAGCCGTACTTCCAGGGCCGCGAGCGCCCGCCGCACGCCCGCCTGACGTCGTGTCAGAAGTGCTTCCGGACGCCGGACATCGACCAAGTGGGGCTGACCGCGCGGCACCTCACTTTCTTTGAGATGCTCGGCAACTTCTCGATGGGCGACTACTTCAAGTCAGGCGCCGTCGAGTTCGCGTGGGAAGTCTCGTTGCAGGTCTTCGGCTTCGATCCTGAACAGGTCTGGATCACGGTGTTCGAGGGCGACGAGGAACTTGGACTGGGACCAGACGAAGAGGCGATCGAGGCCTGGCTCGCCGTCGGCGTTCCACGCGAGCGGATCGTCCCATGCCCACGCAGTGAGAACTTCTGGCAGGCCGGGCCGCTCGGGCCCTGCGGACCCTGTTCTGAGCTCTACCTCGACCGCGGCCTCGAGTTCGGGTCGGCCGACGACCTCCCGGGCGGCGAGAACGAGCGCTTCCTGGAGTACTGGAACCTCGTGTTCATGCAGTACGAGCAGAATCCCGAGAACGTGCTCACGCCGCTGCCGGCGCAGAACATCGACACGGGTCTTGGCCTCAACCGCCTGGCGGCGATCCTCCAGAACACGCCCAGCGTCTTTGAAACGGACCAGTTCAAGCCGCTGATCACTCTCGGCGAGGAGCTGTCCGGCCGCACGTACGGCGAATCCGCCCAGGTGGATCGTGCTCTGCGCATCCTCGCCGACCATTCGCGCGGGATGAGCATGCTGGTGGCCGACGGTGTGGTCCCTTCCAACGAGGCGCGCGGCTATGTCCTGCGGCGGTTGATGCGGCGCGCGATCGTCCAGGGCCGGCGGATCGGGATTGATCAGGCTTTTCTTGCAGTCTTCGCCGAACGCGTCCGGGAGACGCTCGGCGCCGCTTATCCCGAGTTGCGCGAGCAGGCCGATGCCGTCGACATGTGGCTGCGCCGCGAGGAAGAGGCGTTCGGCAAGACGATCGAGCAGGGAACTCGCATCCTGCAACAACACGTCGAGCGTGCGCGCGAACAGGGCGCCGAGGGCATCGGCGCCGAAGAAGCCTTTCAACTGCACGACACCTACGGCTTTCCTTTCGAGCTGACGATGGAGCTCGTCGCCGAGCAGGGGCTCGGAGTCGACGAGCAGGGCTTCGAACGGCTGATGGAAGGACAACGCGTGCGGGCGCGCGCGATTCCCGGCCGCGGCGCGCACGACGACGTCACGGAGCGCCTGCGTGGGCTGGCAAGCGCGGCTCCGTCGGAAACCGTCTTCACCGGCTATGAGACGGTCGAGCAGGTCACCGAAGTGGCGGCAGTGGAGCGCCAGGACGGCCATCTCCTGGCCAAGCTCGTCGAGTCGCCGTTCTACGCCACCGGCGGCGGGCAGGTCCACGACGGCGGCGTCGTCGAGTGCCAAGACGGCGACTGCCGTGCCCGTGTCGTCGATGTGGTTCGGCTCGGCGGCGATCAGGCGCTGGTGCTCGAGCCCGAACAAGGCGAGCTCAAGGCAGGCGAGCGCGTGGTCGCGCGGGTCGACCGCGCCGAGCGCCGCACGACCGAGTGCAACCACACCGCCACGCACTTGCTGCACGCCGCGCTGCGCGAGCAGCTCGGAACCCACGTTCGCCAGGCCGGCTCTTACGTCGGCCCGGACAAGCTGCGCTTCGACTTCACCCACAGCGCGCCGCTCGGGGCCGAAGTCCTCGCGGCGATCGAAGACCGCGTGAACGAGTGGGTGCTGGCCAACCAGCCGGTTCGCGCGATCACCACGACGCTCGACGAAGCGCGCAAGCTGGGAGCGATGGCGCTGTTCGGGGAGAAGTACGGCGACGTGGTGCGGATGGTCGAAGTCGGCGACGGGCAATGGTCGCGCGAGCTCTGCGGCGGCACGCACGTGCGCGCGACGGCGGAGATCGGCGTGGTTCGCGTCCTGGCCGAGACTTCGAGTGCAGCCAACGTGCGCCGCATCGAGGCGGTCACCGGGCCGGTGGCCATCGAAATGCTGCGCCGTCACGACCGCGAGCTCCGCGAAGTGGCGACCGCTCTGCGCGCCTCGCCAGAGACCGCGGCCGAAGTGGCGTCAACGCGTGAGCAGCAGCGTCGCGCGCTGGAAAAGCAGCTACGCGAGGCCACCGCCGGCCAAAACGCTCCCGATCCCGCCGAGCTCGTCCAGCACGCGGTCGACATCGGCGGCGTCTCGGCTTTGTTCGCGCAAGTGAACGGGATCGACGCCAAGGCCTTGCTCGAACTCGCAGACCGGGTCCGCAATCAGCTCGCCGGTGGCGTGATCGTCCTTGGCGCAGGCGCGGACGATCGTGTTGCCCTGGTGGTCAGCGTGGCCCCGGCGCTCGTGCAGCGCGGCGTAAAGGCCGGCGCGCTCGTCAAGCTCGCCGCCAAGGAGGTCGGCGGCGGGGGCGGAGGCCGCGACACCATGGCGCAAGCAGGAGGGCGCGACCCGCAGAAGCTTCCGCAAGCGCTTTCCGCCGCCCGGTCCGAAGTCGAACGACTGCTCACCTGAGAGCACTGGCCCTCGACTACGGCAGCGCCCGCTGCGGTGCGGCGGTTTCAGATCCGACCGGCACGCTGTCGACGCCGATCGAGCCGGTTCTGAGACCCGACACCCGCAAGGGAATGCGGCGGGTCGTCGAGCTCGTTGAGTACACGCAGGCCGAGGTAGTGATCGTCGGGCTGCCGCTGTCGCTTTCCGGCGGGGACTCCGACCAGACACGGCAAGCGCGCGCCTGGGCGGCGAGGCTCGCCACGCTGATTCGCGTTCCGGTCGAGCTCCACGACGAGCGCTTCACCACTCGGCTCGCCCAGGAGATGGGTGGAAAGGCGTCCGAGGACTCGCGTGCAGCGGCGGTGCTGCTCGATGGCTGGCTCGCCGTGCGCGCGAATGACTCAAGCCAAGCGCCGTAAGCGTCGATCAGAGCACCATGGACGCCGTACGCCCCGAAGACACCACCGTGGGGCGCGACATCATGGCGCCCGAGTACACCGGTGCCCAAGCGCCGCTTGATCCGCTCGACCAACTGCTGCGGCAGGTGATCGATGGCTTCTTCCTGCTCACGGACGGAAACGGCGCCGTCTCGAAGTGGAGCGAACCGGCGGAGCTGCTTTTCGGCATGTCAGGACCCCGCGTCCTGGGCCGGCCGATGTTCGACGCTCTGCTCGATCCCGGCCTGACGCCGGAAGGGCGCGCTTGGCGCGGTTTCCTCGAGCGAGGTGATGCGCCGAACACGGCCGGTCGCGTGGAGCTCAGCGGCTACAACCCTGCCGTCGGGGTCTCTTTCCCGCTCGAAATTGCGTTCATCCCGGTCAAGCTCGACGAGGGCTTCGACTTCTCGTTGTTCCTCGAAGACCTTTCCTTTGAGCTGCCTTTGAACTTGATGCTCAAGCGGATCCGCCAGCAGCACCCGGTCGTGGTCCGCGCGTTCACGGCCGCGGCCTCTGATGAGCCGCATCCGTGGGAGCAGTGGCGCACGGCCGGGACCATGGTCGTGCTGCGCCCGCTGGCCGAGACGCCCTGGGTTCAGGCGGCGCTCGACGAGCGGGCGCGTGCCCGCGAAGAAGCGGACGCCCAGCTCGAGGAGCGACTGACCGAGACCGATCCCGGGATTCACGGCGAGTCGATCTACGAGCTCGAAGACGCGGCCGCGGTCGTGGCGCGGATGCTTGATGCCTTCCAGCGCATCGAGGAGCTCGAGCGCACCACCGCGGTGCTTCCGATGGAGCTCGAAGCCGCACGTGGCGAAGCGGACGCGACCCGTGGCCGCGCTGAAGCGGCCGAGCGTGAAGCGCGCGAAGCGCGCGCTGAAGTTCAAGAAGCTCTCGCGCGGCTGGCCCCCGACGCCGCGGTTCATCAGCGCCAGGAGCTGATGACTCGCGTCGAGCGACTGGAAAACGACCGCGGCGAGCTGGCTCGCCGGTTGAATTCTCTGATCGCCGAAGTCCCTGCTCAGCAGCAGCTGACCGAACGGATGGAAGCCGCCGAGCGGCGCCAGGCAGAAGGCGTGCGCCAGCTTCAAGAAGCCGTCGACGCGCGCATCGGTCATACCGACGAGCAGATATCGGGGCTGCAAGAGCGCATCGGGCTGCTTCACGGCGACCAGGCCAACTCAGCTCAGGCTGGTTTCAGCGCCGTCGAAGAACAGCTTGAAGCCCTCCGGCGTTGGCAGGAGCAAGACGCGACGCGTTTCGCCGATGTCACCGAGCAGCTGCTGGCGCTACAGCACGACGATCGCCATCAGCGCGCGATCATGGAACTCGCGCGACGGATGGCGGTCGAGCGTGGAGAGCGCGAACGGGTGGTGTCAGCCGAGCGCGAACAGCGCGAGCAACACACACAGACGATGTCCGAGCGCGTCGACGCCATGGCTGCTGCGCTCGAGCAGCTACGCACCGAGGACGCCGTCGGGTCGCGCTTGCAGCAACTCGCCGAGCACATCGACCAGATCTCGCGCCGGGACAGCTCTGCACTGGAGGATCTGCGCAGCCGGCAGGATCAGACGCTCCACGAGCTGCGCGAGCAGCTCGATCACACCTCTCGGCTACTGGACGAGCAGGGAACCGGCACCGTTCAAGCCCTGCGCGAAGCCTCTGAGCAGGCTGGCGCGCGTGCGCACGAGCTGAGCAACCGCCTTGAGAGCCTCGAGAACGCCGGCAACGAAGAGCGTGCTCGCATCGAAGCGGCGATCCGGGCCGCCGATGAGATGAAGGAGCGCATCCGCTTCTTCGAGCTTTCGCGCGAAGAAGCGCGAGCGGCCGCGCAGCAGGACCTCGAGCGCGGCTTGCACGTGCTGCGCAGCGAAGTCGAGGCGCGCCTCGCGGCGGCCGGTACGACGCCTGGCGAAACCGACGACCGCGTTGCACCGGCTGCGCTGGAGGCCCTGCGTGCCCGCATCGACGATCTCGCCGACACAGCCGTCCAAGCCGGCGCACGCGCCGAAGATGCGCGTCAAGCCGCCCAACACGCCGGGCGCCACGCGCTAGAGCTCTTCGACGGCAGCCGGCAAGAGCACGAAGCACTGCGCGCGCGCCTTGACGCCTTGCGCACGGAGACCGGCTCGCTGCCCGGCCAGCTGCACTCTCTCGAGGTTCGTGTTACCGAGACGTCGACTCAGGTGGAGACGCTGCAAGGCGACGCGGCGCAGGCCGCGGAACATCGGCGGCTCGCTGACGACCGGGCGCAGCAAGGCGTAGAGCAATTGCGTCAAGTGCACGAAGGCGTCGAGGCGCTGACGGGGCGGGTGCAAGCAGCCGAAGAGCAAAATGCCACGACGGCTCAGCGTGCCGGGCAGGCGCTCGAGCACAGCGAGGCCGCGCTGGAGCAAGCGTCGCAGATCCGACGCGTGACTGAAGATGCCGGCCGGACAGCTGCCGAAGCCGCCGCCGGAGTGGGCGAGCTGCGCGACGCCGTGGGCGGACTCAGCGGCCGCGTCGATGGCCTCGATCAGCGCGCGACTGAACATACGCATTCGTCGCAAGAGCAGTTGGGCCAGCTCCGTGCCGGAGCTGAAGAGTTGCGCACGCGTGCCGACGAGCTGGGCGCGCTCGGGAACGAAGCGCGCGAACAAGCGACGACAGCGCGGGCGCTGGCCGAACACGCGCGCAGCAGTGCCGCTCAAGCTCATGGCACGGCCGAAGAAGCACGCCAGACGGCCGCCGCCGCCCAGCAAGCCGGAACGCAGGCTGTCGCCGAAGCGCGACGTGCCGAGCATCTGCTCGGTGAGCAGATCAAGCGCCTGGACGAGCGGGTCTCGGCGCTGGGCAACGGTGCCGAACAACTGCAAAAGGGCATCGCCGGGGCGCTCGAGCGCGTCGAAGGCGTGCAAGCCGACGTAGCGCGGGTCGGGGGCAACTTCGAAGGCGCGCTGGTCGAGACGCGCACCGACATCGCGAACCTGCGCGACGAAGCTTCGACGCTGCGCAGCGACGCGGCAGGATTGCGCGACCTGCTGGCCGAAACTGCGGCCGTCGCCGGCGCATCAGCCGGATCGGCGACTCAAGAACATGAGCGCCTGACGGCGCTGACGTCGGAAGTCGCCTCTATGCGCGCCGTGATGGAGGAGTTCCGCAAGGGCTTCGAGGAGGCTCGCCACGCCGCCGTGAGCGCCCGCCGGGAAGCCGAGCAGGCACGCCGGGCGCTAGAAACCGGCAAGGAAGCGCAAGCCGCCGAAGGCAACAAGCTCAACGAAGCGGTCGCTCAGCTCTTCGGCGCGGCAGCGGCAGCGGGTGCTGGC
>JADDQZ010000053.1 GCA_016781085.1 Actinomycetota bacterium | reverse complement strand
GCCCGCGCCGACCGAGGCGGGCGGCGCGCCCGACGGCGGGGCTCCGATCGTCTCGCCTCCGGCGCGGCGCCGGCTCGGAGTTCAGACGGCGATCTTTTCCGCGCTGACCGGGCTCTCGCGCGTCGCCGGCTTGATCCGCGAGATCGTCGCCGCCTATTTCTTCGGTACGGGCGGCGTGATGTCGGCCTTCACGATCGCCTTCACGATCCCGAACACGGTCCGCGCTCTTTTCGCCGATTCCGCCTTGTCGGCGGCGTTCGTGCCGGTCTTCACCGAGCTGATGAGCAAGGGCAAGAAGCGCGAGGCATTCGAGCTCGCCGGCGCCATGACCGGTTTGATCATCGTCGTCCTCGGGCTCGTGACGCTGCTTTCGATGGCCGTGATGCCGTTCGTGATGCCGCTGTTTCTCCCCGACAAGTACGCGGGATTCGACGTCATCGCCATCGTGCTTTCGCAGCTGCTGTTCCCGATCGTCGTCTTACTCGGCGTCAACGGCCTCGTCGTTGGGGTGCTCAACGCCCAGGACCACTTCTCGATCCCGGCGCTGGCGCCGGTGATCTGGAACCTCGTGATCATCGCGGCGCTCGTCGGGCTGCAATTCGGCTTCGACGATCAGAATCACATCTACGCCTATGCGATCGGCGTACTCGTCGGCACCGTCGTGCAGCTCGCGATGTCTATCGCCGCCTTCCGCAAGATCGGCTTTCGGATGCGCATCTCGGTGAATTGGAGCGACCCTCGGATCCGTCAAGTCCTTTGGCTGATGCTGCCGGTGACGATCTCGCTCGGGCTGATCAACGTGAATCTGCTGATCAATCAGACGCTCGGCTTCCAAGTCTCCGTCGAGGCGCCGGCCGCCATCAACAACGCCTTCCGCATCTACATGCTGCCCCAGGGGATGTTCTCGGTGGCGGTCGCCACGGTGCTGTTTCCGGCCTTGGCGCGGCTCGCGGTTTCCGGGGACCTCGAACAGCTGCGCTCCGTGCTTGGCGGCGGCACGCGCCAGATCGTCCTGCTGCTGACTCCGGCGATGGCCGCTTTCATCGTCTTGGCCGAGCCGATCACCCGGCTGATCTACGAGTACGGCGAATTCGACGCCCATTCCACCGCGCAGGTGTCCGAAGCCCTGCTGTGGTTCTCGCTGTCGCTGCCGTTCTCTGGGGTCAACCTGCTGCTGACTCGCACGTTCTTCTCGCTGCAAGACCCGTGGACGCCTACCAAGCTGGCGGGCATCACGCTGCTCATCAATGCGGTCGTGTCGGGAGCGCTCTACAAGCCGTTCGGGATCGCCGGGATCGTCCTCGGCACGGCGGTGTCGAGCGCCGCCATGACAGTCCTCCAAGCACGCAAGCTGCGCACCGAGCTCAACGGGCTCGAGCTGTCTCGCACGCTGCGCGCCTCGGGCTTGATGCTGCTCGCCGCCGTCGCCTTGGGGGCGGTGTCCTACGGACTTTGGTGGGGCCTCGACAGCCTGCTCGGCCGCTCCCTGCCGGCCCAGATCGTCAGCGTCGGCACGGCGCTGATCGCGGGCAGCGCCGTCTACGTCGGCCTCGTCCTGGTCATGCGAATTCCGGAGGCGCGGGACATCACAGACATGCTGAGCGCACGCCTACGCCGTCGCCGCGGCGCCTCCGCGTAACCTCATCAGCTGATACATGGCCGATCAGTCGCACATCCGCAACTTCTGCATCATCGCCCACATCGACCATGGCAAGTCGACGCTGGCCGACCGCATCCTCGAGCTGACCGCCACGGTCGACTCGCGCTCCATGCGCGCCCAACTACTCGACTCGATGGATCTCGAGCGTGAGCGCGGGATCACCATCAAGGCCCAGGCGGTCCGGGTGTTATACGAGGCGCGCGACGGTGAGACCTACCAGTTGCACCTCATCGACACGCCGGGCCACGTCGACTTCTCTTACGAGGTCTCGCGTTCGCTGGCGGCGTGCGAGGGCGCGCTGCTGGTCGTGGACGCCTCCCAGGGCGTCGAAGCCCAGACGGTCGCCAACACGTACCTGGCGATCGACTCGGGCCTTGAGCTGATCCCGTGCATGAACAAGCTCGACCTGCCCGGCGCCGAGCCCGAACGAGTCGCGGCGGAGATCTCCGAGCTGCTCGGCGAATCCGCCGACGAAGTCCGGCGCATCTCGGCCAAGACGGGCGACGGCGTGCTCGACGTTCTCGAAGAGCTGGTCCAGAAGGTTCCTCCGCCGCGCGGCGAGCCCGACGGCCCGCCGCGCGCGCTGATCTTCGATTCCGAGTACGACCAGTACCGCGGGGTCATTGCCTACATCCGCGTGGTCGACGGCACTTTTCGCAAGGGCGAAGCGATCCGCGCGATGGCCACCAACACCCAAGCCGAGATCGACGACATCGGCTTCTTCACTCCCAAGGAGACGCCGGCGAAGCAGCTCGGTCCGGGTGAAGTTGGCTACCTGATCACCGGCATCAAGGACGTGACCGAGTTGCGCGTCGGCGACACGCTGACGACCAAGGCCAATTCCGCCACGGAAGCCCTGCCCGGCTATCGCGACGTCAAGCCGATGGTCTTCTGCGGGCTTTTCCCTATCAACACCGACGACTACCCCGATTTGCGCGACGCGCTCGAGCGCTTGTCGCTCAATGATGCCGCGCTCCAGTGGGAGCCGGAGACCTCGGACGCGCTCGGCTTCGGCTTTCGCTGCGGCTTCCTGGGGCTGCTGCACATGGACATCGTGCGCGAGCGGCTCGAGCGCGAGTACGACCTCGAGCTGATGGCCACGATGCCGTCGGTGGAGTTCGAGATCACGCTCACCGATGGGGAGGTGATCACTGTCTACAACCCCGCCGAGATGCCGGATCCGGCGCGCATCTCAGAGATTCGCGAACCGGTCGTGCGCGCGTCGATCCTGACGCCGAAGGAGTACATCGGCCAGATCATGGAGCTCTGCCAAGACCGCCGTGGCCAGCACGTCGGCATGAACTACTTGTCGTCTGAGCGTGTCCAGCTGATGTACGACCTGCCGCTGGCCGAGATCGTGCTTGACTTTTTCGACCAGCTCAAGTCGCGTACCCGCGGCTACGCCTCGCTCGACTACGAGCCGGCCGAATTGCGCCCGTCGAAGCTGGTCAAGCTCGACGTCCTGTTGGGCGGCGATCCGGTTGACGCACTGTCGATGATCGTGCACACCGACAAGGCGTACGAGGCCGGCCGCTCGCTCGCCGAGAAGCTCCGCAAGAAGATCCCGCGCCAGCAGTACGACGTGCCGATTCAAGCGGCGGTGGGGGCGAAGATCATCGCCCGCGAGACCGTCAAGGCGTTCCGCAAGGACGTCACCGCGAAGTGTTATGGCGGTGATATCTCGCGCAAGCGCAAGCTGCTCGAGCGCCAGAAGGAAGGCAAAAAGCGGATGAAGCAGGTCGGCCGTATCGAAGTGCCGCAGGAGGCATTCCTGGCGGTGCTCGAGCTCGGCGACGACTCGCGCTGACCGTCGGTCGGCGTTCCTAGACTCAGATCCGTGCTTTCTCCGCGTCAAGAGCTGCTGTTGTCGAAGGTGGTCGACGGCTTCTCCGCCTCGGGGCAGCCTGTCGGCTCGAAGGCCTTGGCCGAGGATCCTGCGATCAGCTGCGGGCCGTCGACGATTCGCAACGAGCTGGCGGTGCTCGAGGAACACGGACTGCTGGCGCACCCGCACACTTCGGCGGGACGCGTGCCGACCGACGCGGGCTACCGCTATTACGTCGACCGGATCCTGCCGTCGCTGCCTACTGCGGAACTGACGCCACGCACCGTTCAGCCGCTTGCCCTGGTTCACCGCGAGATCGATGCGGCCATGCGGACGACCAGCGAAGCGCTGTCGCAAGTTACGAACCTGCTGGCGATCGTCTCGGCACCACCACTGCAATCCACCACGATCCGCCACGTCGAGGTGCTGCTGCTGCAGCCCCACGTGCTGATGGTCGTCGTCATCACCTCCACCGGCGGTGTGGCCAAGCGCGTCTTTTCCTTCGAGGAGCCGGTCGACTCGGGCCTGGCCGACTGGGCGGCGTCGTTTCTCAACGAGAAGCTTGTGGGGCTTGGGCTGGGAGCGCGCATGCTGCATTCACGCATCAGCGATCCGGGTTTACAGCCGACGGAGCGGGCTTTTGTGCAGCGCCTCAGCCCCGCCTTCACCGACTTGGAGCAGGCCGCCGGCGATGATCTCTACGTCGAAGGCGCAGGGCGGCTGCTGGCCGGGTGCCACTGGCAAGACGTCTCGCAGCTCAATGCCCTGCTGGAACTGCTCGAGCGTAAGCGCGCGTTGCTCGGAGTCCTCAAGACGGCGCTCAGCACGCGCGGCACTTACGTGCGCATCGGCAGCGAGAACACCGATCCCGCACTGCGGTCGCTGGCGCTCGTCGGTGCCAATTACGGCCTGCCGCAGCGCAACCTCGGCACCGTTTCGGTCATCGGGCCGACGCGCATGAACTACGCGACGACAATGCGCGCCGTGCGCGAGACTGCGTTGCGTCTGTCGCGCTTCGTCGAAGACGTCTACGAAGACGCCTGACTTTATGCCACGCGACTACTACGAAGTGCTCGGCGTCGGCCGGGACGCCGACGAGGGCCAGATCAAGAAGTCCTTCCGCCGCCTGGCGCGCGAGCTTCACCCGGACCAGAACCCGGACAACCCGGAAGCCGAAGACAGGTTCAAGGAACTCGCCGAGGCATACGAGGTCCTGTCGGACCGTGACCGCCGACGCCTATACGACTCCTACGGACACGACGGACTGCGCGGCGGCGGCTATTCGCCGAACTTCGACGGGGGCAGCTTCTCGGACCTTTTCTCTGCCTTCTTCGGCGGGGGCGGCTTCGACGCTGCCTTCGGCCGTGGGCGAGCCGCGGGCGCGGACGTCGCGGTCGGCGTCGACATCGACCTCGAAGAAGCGGCTGAGGGCGCCAGCGTTGAGGTGTCCTTCGACGCCCCGGTGCGCTGCCACACCTGCAACGGCAATGGCGCGACTCCCGGCACGCCGATCGTCACGTGCGAGCGCTGTGGCGGCCAGGGACGGCTGCAAGCCATTTCACGCACGCCGTTCGGTCAGGTGGCCCGCACGATTGCCTGCGACGTGTGTGACGGCGCGGGACGCGTGCCCGAGGAGCCTTGTACGACTTGCCGCGGCGCCGGCTTGGTTCAAGAGACGCAGACGCTGTCGGTCGACATTCCCGCCGGCATCGAGGACGGCCAGCGGATTCGCCTGAGCGGGCGCGGGGGAATCAATTCGCCTTCGGGCCCTCCCGGCGACCTCTACCTGACCGTTCGCATCCGTCCCGACGAGCGCTTCGTCCGTGACGGCGACCACCTGATAACCGTCTTGGATGTTCCCTTCGCCTTGGCGGCGCTCGGCGCGACTTTGTCTGTGGACACGCTGGACGGCGAGCACGACGTCGAGATCGTCCCGGGCACGCAGTCGGGTGAAGTCATCACCTTGCGCGAGAAGGGCATGCCGCGGTTGCGCGGCGGCCGCCGTGGTGATCTGCGCGTCGTCGTCAACCCGGTCACTCCGCGCAAGCTCGATCGCAAGCAGCGCGAGCTGCTCGAGCGCTTCTCCGAGTCGCTGCACGACGGCAATGACGCCGCCGAGGAAAGCATGCTGGCGAAGCTACGGCGGCTTGTGTCGCGCGCGTGATCGCGCGGACGCTGCGCGTCGCTGCGGACGCCGCCGAGCGCGCCGTCCTAATTCTGTCGGAGCTGTCGCCTGCCGGCTTTGAGGAGCGCGAAAGCGAAGGCTGCGCGGACTTCGTGGTCTACGGGACCGCGGACGACCTCCCCGAGCACTCGGCGCTTCGCCGTGCGCTCGGACCATCGCTCCTGTGGATCCAAGACGCCGAGATCCCTGACGACTGGAGCGAGCGCTGGAAAACCTGGCACCAACCTGTTTGGGTAGAAGTCGACGGACGGCGGGCGCTGGTACGCCCGCCATGGGAGCAGCCGGCCGCCGATGCCGACACGCTTGAACTGGTGATCGATCCCGGGCAGGCCTTCGGCACGGGAGGCCACGACACCACGCGGCTGTGCTTGGAGCTCTTGCTCGGGCGCCCGGCTGGAGGCTCCCTGGCTGACTGGGGCTGCGGCACGGGTGTGCTGGCCCTCGCCGCCGCAAGACTGGGGTGGACTCCCGTGACCGCGATCGACTTCGATTCCGCGGCGGTAGAAGCGACAAAGACCAACGCCGAGGCCAACGGGATCGGCGGCTTGACGATCGAAAGGCTGGATCTGACCGTCCAACCCGGACCACTAGCGGATCTCGTCGTCGCCAACTTGATCCTGCCGCTGCTGCTCCAAGTGGCGGCTGGGATGCGGCAGGCCCCGCCGGTGCTGATCGCGTCGGGCTTGCTGCGCCAGCAGGTCGATGAGGCCTGCGCTGCCTTCGCACCGCTGGGCTTGCGCGAGACGACGCGTTCGGAATCGCGGGAGTGGGCGGCGGTGGTGCTCGAGAAACGCAGCTAGCGGGCAAGAAGCGTGCGCGCCGTCAGCTCGCCGAGCAAGGTTCCTTGTAGCGCCTCACCCGTTCCTGCTCGAGTCTCCAATACCGCGCGTGCTCCCCTGCAGCACTTCAAGCGCCGGGGTCCCACGCCTTTGTCCAAGCGAAGTGGATTGCCGGAAGCGTCTAGCCACACGAGGTCAAGCGCGAAGCGCATCCCGAGCGTGTGGACGGAAGAGCAGCGCGGGAGCAGCAGCGCCATGTCGCTCGAAATCGTCGCCAACCCAGCGAGCCCGCGGAGCCGCGCCAGCGGTGTCGCGGCGATGACGATCTCATAGCCGGGAGCGCATTGAGCACGGGGGAGGCGGTCGAGGCGCGGGTGAGAGTTCATGTGAGTTTTAGGCCGGGAGTTGGATCGGTTCGCCCCATCTCGTATCCTCAATGGCGTATTGAGCATCGCCGACCGCATCAAGGCCGACGTCACTTCCGCCCTCAAGGGCGGCGACCGTGGCCGCACAAGCGCTCTTCGACTCGTGCTCTCGGAGTTGCAGAAGGCGACCAAGGAAGGCAACGCCGACGAGTTGGCCGTCCTGCGCCGCGAGCGCAAGCGGCGCCGCGACGCCGAAACGGCCTACCGCGATGCCAATCGCCCCGAGCTCGCTGAGCAGGAAGCCGGCGAGGCGGAAATGATCGAGACATACCTGCCGGCTGAGCTCGGCGAGGGCGACCTCGAAGCGCTGGTTCGCCAAGCGATCGCCGACACCGGCGCTCAAGGCCCCAAGGACATGGGTGGAGTGATCAAACGCGTGATGGCCGCGGCCGATGGCCGCGCGGACGGCAAGCGCGTCTCGTCCGCCGTCCGGGAAGCGCTGGCCTGATGCCCAAGCGCCAGATGGAGCTCACCAACGAGGTTGCCGCCGCTCTCGCCGGTGCGCACGACTCGAGCTTGCGCACGCTCGAAGAGCACCTGGCTTGCGACATCTTCCTGCGCGGCAACGTCGTCACGCTCGACGGCGACGCTGAAGCCGTGCAAGAAGCTGCGACGGTCATCCTTGAGTTGTCCACGTTGATCGAGCGTGGGCACGACATCGGGCCGGCGACGATCGAGTCCGTCACGCGAGTGCTGGAGCAGCGCGAGTCTCCGACGCGTGTGCTCGAAGACGTGATCTGGCGCCACCGCAACCTGCGTGTCGCGCCCAAGACCGTCAACCAGAAGCGCTACGTCGACGCGATCCGCCGCAACACGATCAGCTTCGGCGTTGGGCCGGCCGGCACCGGCAAGACCTTCCTGGCCATTGCGATGGCTACAGCCGCGCTATCTCGCCGCGACGTCAACCGCATCATCCTCTGCCGCCCGGCCGTGGAAGCGGGAGAGCGGCTCGGGTTCCTGCCGGGCGACTTGATGGCCAAGGTCGACCCGTACCTGCGGCCTCTGTTCGACGCCTTGCACGACATGATGGACGCCGAGAAAGTCGCCGCCCACCTCGAAAAGGGGGTCATCGAGGTCGCGCCGTTGGCGTTCATGCGCGGGCGCACGCTCAACGACTCCTTCATCATCCTCGACGAGGCCCAGAACACTTCTCCTGAGCAGATGAAGATGTTCCTGACGCGGCTCGGCTTCGGCTCGAAAGTCGTCGTGACCGGCGACGTCACCCAGATAGACCTGCCCGGTGACCAGCAATCCGGTCTGGTGGCAGTGACCGACATCCTCGAAGATGTCGAAGGGATCGACTTCATCCGCTTCGGGGGAGAAGACGTCGTTCGTCACAAGATGGTGCAGCGCATCGTGGCGGCGTACGCCGCGCACGCCGAACGCTCGACGCCGGGGTTGCGTCCCGCCGAGCGCCGGCTGAAGCCTTGAGTCTGGAAGTCGAAGTGATCGGCTCCGCGGTGGCGGAGGAGCGCGTCGCGCTGCTGTCGGCGTTGGCTGCCGCATCGGCCGGCATCCGCGACGGTCACGTAGCCGTCGAGTTCGTGGATGCCACGGCCATCGCCGAGTTGAACGAGCGCTACCGAGACAAGAGCGGCCCCACCGACGTGCTCTCCTTTCCGCTCGACGAGGACGGCGCAGCGCATGGCCCCCGAGAGCTCGGCGACGTGATGATCTGCGCCGAGCACACCGAAGACCTCGAAGAAGCGGTCGTTCACGGCGTCCTGCACCTCACCGGCATGGACCACGAGACCGACAACGGCGAGATGCTGGCGCTGCAAGCCGAGATCCTGCGGTGGGTGCGATGAGCCGCTCAGGCTTCGTCGCCGTCGCCGGACGGCCGAACGTGGGGAAGTCGACGCTGGTCAACGCCATCGTCGCTCACAAGGTGGCGATCGTCTCCGAAAAGCCGCAAACGACTCGGCGGGCGATCCGCGGCGTCGCGACACACTTGCTCGAACCGGACCCGTGGCAGCTGATCCTCACGGATCTTCCCGGCGTCCAGCGCCCGCGCGACGTCCTCACCGAGCGAATGCAGCGTCGGGTGCAGGCCGAGTTCGACCAGGCAGACGGCGTGTTGTTCATCGTCAACGGCGAGCAGGGCGTCGGCGGCCCGGGTGACCGCTTCATAGCCGACGCTTTGCGTGACGCGCGGCTTCCTGTGACGGTCGCGGTGAACAAGATCGACCGGCTGTCGCGAGAACGGACCGTGGTGGCGTTGCAAGCCGCCGCCGATCTTGACGTCGGCGAAGACATCTTCCCGATCAGTGCGCGCACCGGTCGCGGTATGCCGGCCCTGGTCGAGCATCTCGTGAGCCTGCTTCCCGAAGGCCCGTTCTACTTCTCGCCGGAAGAGCACTCTGACCTTCCGCAAGACGTCGCGCTCGCCGAGCTTGTGCGCGAGCAGATCCTCAAGCGCACGCACCAAGAGGTGCCGCACGCCGCCGAAGTGCAGGTGGCCGACATCGAGGACCGCGGCGCAGTCATCGCCGTTCGTGCCGCGGTGCTGGTGGAGTCCAACTCCCAGAAGGGAATCTTGATCGGCGCGAGCGGTCAGATGATCAAGCGGATCGGCATCGCGGCGCGCAAGGAGATCGAGCGTGAGCTCGGTCGCCGCGTGCACCTCGATCTCTCGGTGCGCGTGCGCAAGTCCTGGCGCGGCGACGACTCGATCCTCGACCGGCTCGGGATCGGCTGACCGGTCAAGGAGGTGTTGAGGCAGGCTCGCGGTAAAGGGCTCATGTGCCGATGAAGGTCAACATCAGGATTCAGCGGTGAATCTCCTCCTTTGTGGCGAGCCATGCCAGAAATTTCCGTCATCATTCCGACCCGTAATCGTCTGACGCTCTTGACTCGGGCGCTCGACAGCGTCCTTGCCCAGGCCGACGTCGACTTGGAAGTTATCGTCGTCGACGACGGGTCCTCCGACGGCACGTGGCAGATGCTGACGACGCTCGCCGATCCGCGGGTCCGTGCCGTCCATCACGCCCAGTCGACGGGTGTGTCGCTAGCCCGCAACGCCGGTGTCGAGGCTTCCAGTTCGAGCTGGATCGCTTTCTTGGACGACGACGACTTCTGGGCACCGCACAAGCTTTCAGTCCAATTGGCGGCGCTGAGTAGTGCTGACGCCAACATGTCCTTCGCCAGCGCGGTGATGGTTGATGCCGACGAGCGTCCAGGTTTCGTGATGCGCGCGCCGAGCACCGATCGCCTGTTGGTGCGAATGGTCGGAACCAATTGCGTTGGAACGCCTTCGTCGGTGATCGTAAGTCGCGCGTTGTTCGACGAGTCGGGCGGCTTTGATCCGGCCTTCTCGGTGCTGGCCGACTGGGACCTGTGGTTGCGGATGCTCGACCAAGGTGCGATTGCCGCCCCGTGCCCTGAGCCGTTGATTGCCTACACCAGGCACGCGAACAACATGCACTTGGAATCGACCCTTCAGATGGTGTCGGAGTTCAACGCGCTACGGGTCAAGCACGCAGCGCTCGGCGAGCGCTTCGGCGTGCAATTCGGAAACATCGAATGGTCGCGCTGGATCGCTTCCAGTCACCGTCGGGCTGGCCGGCGCTACCGCGCTGCCGCTGCCTACTTCGAGACCGGCGTCCGCTATCGCGCATCACGCGAGCTGGCGCGTGCGGCGGGGGTGCTGCTCGGCGAGCGCGCGTTGCGGGTCGGGGCGCGCCTGCGACCGCTCCACGAGAACCGCCATACCGAAGAATGTTCTTGGCTGGTTCACCAGAGCACGTCTGAGGCTGACGGCGCATTGCGATGAGCTACGCCTTGATCGACGCGGAAGTGACCGCGCTTGCCGACGTCACACTCGAGGAGAGCCAGGACGGCATCGCACTGCTGCTACGTCATCGCGGACGTCCGATCCACTATTCCCTGCATGGGTTCGACGCCGGCAGCCGCATCGCTGCGGCGCAGTTGTGGGAGCTCGTGGGCAAATACGCCGGCGCCGACCTGCTGGCGCAGGCGATCAGGGACGAGCTCGCGCCCGCTCCTCCGCCACGACCGCTGAGCATCACGGCCGCCATCTGTACTCACGCCAGGACAGATCTCTTGGCGCGATGCCTGGAGAGCCTGCTCAAGGCAAAGGCGACCGGGCCGGATTCCGTGCACCTGGACGTGCTCGTCGTCGACAACAGCCCCCCCGATGACTCCACCCGTCAGCTCGTGGCCTCGTTCGAGACCGTGCGATACGCACTTGAACCGCGTCCGGGCCTCGACTTCGGGCGTAATCGAGCCGTCGCCGAGGGCCGCGGGGAGTACCTGGCGTTCCTCGACGACGACGTCGTGGTCGACTCACGGTGGCTTCACGGATTGTCCGAAGCTCTCTCCGAGAATCCCGACGCCGGCGCCGTGACCGGCCTCGTGCTGCCCGCTGAGCTCGTCACGAAGGCGCAGATCGACTTTGAGCGCCGTGGGGGATTTCGGCGCGGCACCCGCAAGCTGCGCTACCACGGAGACACACAACCCGGCAACGCGTTGTATCCGACGGGAGCCGGAATATTCGGCGCTGGCTGCAACATGGTCCTGCGCCGCGAGCTCGTCCAGAAGCTCGGCGGTTTCGACGAGGCACTGGACACCGGGCCGCCACTGCCGGGCGGGGGCGACCTCGACATCTTCTATCGGGTCGTGCGCAGCGGAGAGCCGCTCGTCTATGAGCCCCGCATGCTCGTTTTCCACCGCCACCGGCCAGATCATCAGGCGCTGCGGCGGCAGTACTGGTCCTGGGGCGACGGCTTCATGGCGTACGTTGCCAAGACGTACGGGACCGACATCGCCGCCCGCCCGAAGCTGCGCGCACTGGTGCTGTGGTGGTCTCGGTATGCGCTGCGGCAGGTGGCGGCGGGAGTAAAACGGCGCGACCGGGAATCGATTGATCTCGCCGTGGCCGAGCTCGTGGGAGGAGTCACCGGTCTGGGCGGAAGCTACGGGCGGTCGCGCAAGCGGACCCAGGAGATCCGTGACGCACATGCTTGAACCGCGCCCCGCGCGTGTCGTCCACGCCGATCTCGCCGACGGTCTTCCGCGGCTGGAGCCGGGCGACCCTGGCCGCGACATATTCCTGGTTCTCTGGTGGCGTGGAACGCCGCTCGGCCAGCTTTACCTGAATCACCTCGGCCTGCCGGCGCGAGCACTGGCCGAGCAGATCGCCCACGTCATCGCCCGGCCGGTGGGAGATCGTTTGTGGCCGACCGGCTTCCGCTGGCTCGATACCGGCGCCCAACCGCCGCTGCCGCCGGAGCCTCCCGTGCTTGGCGAAGTGCTGCGCGCCGGGCGACCACTGGAGCGCTTGGACGGGATGAAGCCTCGACGCTCATCTGAAGCCCTCACTGCCTCGGTGGTCATTTGTACGCGAAACCGGCCGCTCGAGCTCGAGCGCTGCCTGGCCTCGCTTGAGCGGTCCTCGGGCTCATGGGCCGAAGTGATCGTGGTCGACAACGCGCCGTCGACAAAGACTCGCTCCGCGGCAGTGCGGTTCGGCGCGCACTACGTAGCCGAGCCGCGACCTGGGCTCAGCCGCGCCCGCAACGCCGGCGTGGCGGCGGCCAGCGCCGACGTGGTGGCGTTCGTCGACGACGACACGGAAGTGGATCCGTGCTGGTTGGAGCGACTGCTGGAGGGTTTCGACGATCCCCGCGTGATGTCGGTGACCGGCCTGGTCCTGCCGGCTGAGCTCGACGGGCTTGGACAAGTCGCTTTCGAGCGGGCGCTCGGCGGTTTCGGACGTGGCTATCACCGACTCGACTACGGGCGCGAGTTCTTCGCCAAGACGCGGGCACAAGCCGCTCCCGTGTGGAAGGTCGGTGCCGGAGCGAACATGGCCGTACGCACACGGGCCTTCGAGCTCGTCGGCGGCTTCGATGAGCGGCTAGGAGCAGGGGCTGCGGGTTGTAGCGAGGACTCGGAGTTCTGGTATCGGCTGCTGGCACGGGGCTGGGAGTGCCGCTACACGCCCGATTCTGTCGTCCATCACCATCACCGGCGCGATCTGCCGGCCCTGGAGCGTCAGGCTCACGAATACATCCGCGGGCATGTCGCAGCGCTGTTCGTGCAGTTCAGCCGCCACCGGCACCGTGGGAACCTGCGTCGGGCGTTCTTCGCCATGCCGCGGCACCTGGTGCAGGACTTGTTGCTCGATGCAACTCAGCGCACGCTGGCGCGGTTGGGTGTCGTGCCACCGTTGCTGCCAAGGCCGGCTCGCGCGAGCCTGCTCGGTTACCTCCGCGGGCTGCGCTTCGCCAAGTTGGCCTACACAAGCCGCCGCCAGAAGGCGCGGCTGGGTGCGTTCCTGCGCCAGAACCCGTTTCCCAATCCGCTGACCGAGGGCTTCTTCTACCGGGAGAAGATGCGGGCGATCCATCGCGTCTCTCCTGACGCGCCACTGTTGCGCGTGCTGGAAGTCGGCGGCGGACAGTCGGGCATGGCCCGAAAGCTGTACCCGCAGGCGCATGTCACCACCGTCGACATGGAACCCCAGTACGCGAACTCCCCGCTCAACCAAGGCCCGAAAGTCACCTTCGTCACGGCGGACGCGACGGCCCTGCCGTTCCCGGACGCAAGCTTCGACGCCGTCACCTTCTTCGACGTGCTCGAACACATCGCCGACGATCGGGCGGCTGCACGCGAAGCCTGGCGGGTGCTCAAGCCGGGCGGCTGGATCATGGCGTCCAGCCCGAATCACAACTGGCGATCGCCGTACTACGCCGTCATGGCGCCGATGTGCTTCGACGACCGCGAGATGATGGAGCGCTGGGGTCACGTGCGCCGCGGCTATGACCTCGTCGACTTCGAGCGCCTTTTCGGCGCCGCGGCGGTCCGTCACGCCCACTTCATCAACCCCGTCACGGTGATCACTCACGACATCGCCTTCTCGCGGCTGCCGCGCAGACTGCGCCGGCTGGCGCTGGTGGTGCTGTTGCCGCTCACGTGGACGGGTTATCTGCTGCAGGAGCGCCTTGGCCGGGGCACCGAGACGGCGGCGAGTTGGCACAAAGCTCCCAGATGAACTCGCGAATCGCTCTGCTGCCCTGGGGCGACGCGATCGAGGACTTCCTCGACCCGCTTGACATCACGCTCGAGCAGTTCCGCGACGAGGTGGAGGGCGGATGGTTGTTCGGGTATGTCGACGCCCTGGCGCGCGTTGGAGTGCAGACCGTGATCGTCTGCTTCTCCGAACGGCTTGCAGATCCGGTGGCGTGGCGGCACAAGCCGACGGGGGCGGAGCTGATCGTCATCCCGCTGCCGCGCAGTGCCAGGCGGCTGCGTCAGCTCCTCGAGGACCGCTATGCGTGGTCCGCCCGTGCAGCTGCGTCCACCTGCCGCGGCCCGCGACGCCTGGCCGCGCTAGCCGCACACGAGCTCGCTCCGTATTGCGCGACGGCCGTGCGCCCGCTCGCACGAGCGCTCCGGTCCCGGGGCGCGGCGGCAATCCTCTGCCAGGAATACGAATACCAGCGATTCGATGTCGCGGTCCTGCTCGGGCGCGCACTGGGGCTACCGGTGTTCGGCACCTTCCAGGGTGGCGATGCCCCGCGCACCTGGCTCGAGCGACCGCTGCGCCGACTGGCGCTGCGGTCCTGTGACGGATTGATCGTCGCCTCGGACGCCGAGGTCAAACGGGTGCGGAGTACTTATGGCGTCGCCCGCGCCCGGATCGCGCGCATTCCGAACCCGCTCGACATCGAGCTCTGGGACCAGGCTCGCCGTGGTGCGTGGCGCGACGGGACGTCCGAAGCGCGGGCTCTGCGGGTGATCTGGCACGGTCGCGTCGACATGCACCGCAAGGGTCTCGATGTGCTCCTGGACGCCTGGGCGGCGGTCAGTCAGCGAACTGACCTCCCGCCCCGCGAGCTGGTGCTGGTCGGCAGCGGAGCGGATGACGACGAGCTCCGCGAGAGGCTTGCCTCTTGTTCGCTTGCCGGAGTGACGTGGGTCCGCGGGTACGAGCTCGACAAGCGTAAGCTCGCCGATCGGCTTGCTGCTTCGGACCTCTATGTCTTCCCGTCCCGCCACGAGGGCTTTCCGGTCGCTCTCCTGGAAGCGATGGCATGCGGGCTTGGGGTGGTGGCGGCCGATGCGCCCGGAGTGAGCGAGATCCTGCCCGACGACGAGCTATCGGGCGGACGCGTCGTACCACGCGGCGACGCCGGCGCGCTCGCGAGCGCCATCGCGGAGTTCCTTGCCGACGCTGCGCGGCGCGAGCAAGCGGGCGCAGCCGCGAGCCGCCGCGTCACGGAGGCGTTCACTCTGGATGCGGTGGGCGAGTCACTGCGCGACTTCTTGCTGACGCCCCCCCAGACGCGCGCCACGCCGCGCCGCGGGGCGGCACCCTGGCGGGCGGGGGCAGCGGCTCTGTGGCTGGGACGAGTGCAGTGAGCGTGGCGGGCGCTGTCTCCAGCATCGGCAGGCGCACACCGGCGCGCCGGCAGATCGTCGAACTGGTCTTGCACCTCGCCAAGCGTCAGCTCGACTCGCAGCACCGTCTCTCTTTACTCGGCTGGCTGTGGCCGCTCGCCCGGCAGCTGACACAGCTCGGAGTGCTGGTCTTCGTCTTCTCCAACGTGCTTGATCTCGGCATAGAGAACTTCGCCCTGTTCGTCTTCTCGGGCTTGCTGCTGTGGTCGTGGTTTGCTGCGGCCGTCACCGCGGCGACGACGGTGCTCCTCAGCCAGCGGCACCTTGTACAGAGCCCCCGCTTTCCCGCCATCGCGCTTCCACTCGTAGCGGTGGCAGTGCCGCTGGCGGATCTGCTGATCGGCTTGCCCGTGCTCGGCGCGCTGTTGATCTTCGAGGGCGAGTTGCATCTGACGGCGTTTCTGCTGCCGTTGCTGCTTGTCCTGGAGTTCGCGTTCCTCGCCGGCGTGGCTCTGCTCGTCTCCGTGGGCAACGTCTACGCCCGCGACGTGCAAGGGATCGTGAGCGTCGGCACGCTGCTGCTCTTCTATCTCACGCCGGTCTTCTACGGGCTGCGCGTCGTGCCCGAACGCTTCCGCCTGGTGCTGGAGCTCAATCCCTTGACGCATTTCATCGAGGGCGCGCGAGCACTGCTGATCGAGGGCCGGTTGCCGGACATGGCGTCGGTGGCTTATCTGCTCGTTCTCTCAGGCGGCTTGTTCGTCGGTGGAATCTGGCTGTTTCGCCGCGCCGAAGCCGGGATGGTGGACCGCGTGTGACCGTTTTGGAGCTCAACCACGTGTGGAAACGCTATCCCGGGGCGCCCCCGTCGAGGCCGACTCTACGGCGTGGATGGCTGGCGCTACCGTCGCGCCAAGCTGGCGATCCCCGCTGGGCATTGCGCGACGTGGGCCTGGAAGTGAGCTCCGGGCAGAGCCTCGGGCTGGTTGGTCACAACGGCGCCGGCAAGTCGACGCTCCTGCGGCTTCTATCCGGCATCGGCAAGCCGACCAGTGGAAAGGTCTCGATTCATCCTGATACGGCTTCGGTGCTCACCCTCGGGGCGGCGTTCGACTACGAGCTGAGCGGCCGGGAAAATGCTTATACCTCGTTGCTGGTTGCCGGCTTCACGCGGCGGCAAGCGCGAGGCATGCTGCCCGAGCTCCTCGAGTTCTCAGAGCTCGAGGACTACGCGGATGCTCCCGTGCGGACTTACAGCGAGGGAATGAAGCTCCGGCTGGCGTTTTCAAGCGTGGCCACGGTGCGTCCGCGCTTGTTGATACTCGACGAAGTCCTGGCCGTTGGCGACGGCGCCTTCCGGGTGAAGTGCGCGGCGCGCATCTCAGAGCTTCAAGCCGGCGGCACCAGCATCGTGCTCGCATCGCACTCGATGGAGGAAGTGGTCGGCACATGCGAGCGCGCGCTGTGGCTTCAGCACGGGACGGTACGCGCGATCGGCGACGCCGCGACGGTGGTGTCCGCATACGAGCGCGCGTTCTACGAGGCGGCTAAAGCCAATACGCCGGTAGTGGGAAGCGGACGCGACCTTCCCGGGCTGCAGCTCGGCGCGAACCGGTTCGGCACGCTCGAGGCCACTGTGGAAGCGGTTCGCCTCGGCGGCCCGAGCACCCCGCCCGGATCTTTCGCACGCATCACTTCCGGCGGGAAGCTGACGATCGAATTGGATCTACGAGCGGAGACTCCCATCACCGATCCCGTCGTGGCGGTGTCGATCCGGCGCCCGGGTGAGGAGTCGCCGCTTCTCGACCTCACGACGCGCGATGCCGGGTTCGAGCTGGGCCGCCTGCAAGAGCTGACGGTCGTCGTGGACATAGAGCGGCTGGACCTTCCCGCGGGCGACTACAAGATCGACGCGGGGATCTACCAGCGAGACTGGGAATGCACGTACGACGTGCATCAAGAGGCCTACGAGTTGCGTGTCGACGGGCCGACCGGGGGGAAGGGCGTGCTCGCCCCGCCGTGCCGCTGGCGACTCGCCGGCTAGGAGTCGCGCTGCCCCAGCGAGTGAACGCCGGAGCGAGCACGCTTGGTCGCCGCCGGCCGTCGCGCTGCCCCGGCGAGCCAACGCGGCCAGGAACCGAGAACCGACCGAGACGGCGGCACGCCGCCGTCTAGCGACCGAGGGCGCGATCCAGGTCAGCGGCAAGCCGCCGGTAGGTGTGCACGTCGAGGTTCGGCTCGGGAAGCTGGGGGAGGGTTACCAGCGGCACGGTGACGCGCTCCCTCAGCCGCTCGATCTGCTCGCCTTGCTTTCGCACACGGCCGTCTTCGCCGAGCGCCGCTTCCACGGCTCGGCGTGCCTGCGCGGTGAGGCCACCATCGACCAGCGCTGAAGTCAGGCGGGACACGTCTTCCTCGTCCAGGCGCTGCGGCAGGACGGCGTTGACGATCACCGCGTCGAGATCGAGTCCGACGGCTTCTGCGATGCCGCGTTCGAGTTCGATCGTCTCGTTGACCGGCATTTCTTCGGGCAAAGCGACGGCGACGTAACCCGTACGGGCCGGGTCCTTCAACCAGTGGAAGACCTTCTCGGCCTGGCGCCGGACCGGTCCTACGCGCGCGATCTCGGCGAATGTCTGGGGCGTGCGCAACATCGCCACACCGTGACCGGATGCGGGCGCGTCCACGACGATGGTGTCGTAAACGCGCTGACGGCGCCCGCCGTTGGTTCCTTGGGCTAGATCCCAGATCTTGCCGATGGTGATTAGCTCCCGCGCCCCCGGAGCGGCTGCGATGAAGTATTGAAACGCCTGGGACTTGGCGAGCACGGCGACCATCGCCGCCGAACCGAGCTGCCGTCCCAACCACTCCTCGAGGGCTTCCTCGGGATCGATGGAGAGCGCCCACAAGTTCTCGTCGAGCTGAACTTCGCCATCGCCGGCGGCGCGTTCACCGCCTGGAGCGAAGCTACGGCTCACGCGATCCTGGTCGGCGACCTCGCAGACGAGTGTGGTGCGGCCGCGCTGGGCCGCCGCTACGCCGAGCGAGGCCGCGACGGTCGTCTTGCCGACTCCGCCTTTGCCCGTGACGTAGAGCAGCGGCTTGTCAAGCAGGGAGAGCGG
>JADDQZ010000005.1:2157-56453 GCA_016781085.1 Actinomycetota bacterium | reverse complement strand
GCACCGGCGACTCGTCGATCTGGATCGGCGGCGCGCCCGCTTCCGTCGCGGCCGGAGCCTGCGCCGAGGCGTCGGCGGGGGCTTCGACGCCGATCATGCTCGCCAGCTCCCCCGACTCATACATCTCGGTCACGATGTCGCAACCGCCCACCAGCTCACCGCGGACGAAAAGCTGCGGGATCGTCGGCCAGTTGGAGAGGCTGGAGAGCTCTTGGCGGATGCGCGGGTCGGGCAGGATGTCGACGGCGGCATAGGGGGCTTGCAGCTCGTCGAGGGCAGCCGCGGTGCGCGCGCTGAAGCCGCACATCGGGGCCTCCGGAGTGCCCTTCATGAAGACGATTACGTCGTTGTCGGCGATCGCTTCTTGGATCGCGTCGCGAAGCGGGTTCTCGCTGCTTTGAGACATTTATTCGCTCACTCGGCTCGGGTGGTGAGGGACAAGGCGTGAATAGGGCCGCCGATCTCGGCGCCGAACACGGCGTAGACGCGCCGGTGCTGTTCGATCCTGCTGAGCTTGGCGAATTCGGGCGCGACCACCTTGGCGTGGAAGTGGTCGCCGCCGCCGGTGAAGTCCTCGACTTCAGCATGGGCTCCGGGAATGGCTTCCTCGATGCGCTGCTTAAGCTCTGTAGCGCTCGGCATGGGGTCGAGATTAGCGGCCTCGACGGCGCTACACTTGGTAAAGCGTTGGACCCAGCAAAGGATTCGGGAGCACTGAACGTGATCACCTTCACTGATAATGGCGCCGAGAAGGTGCGGGAGTTCCTTGTCGCCAGCGAGGCAGACGTACAGACCTCCGGTTTGCGTGTCGGCGTACGCGGCGGCGGCTGCTCCGGCTTCCAATACGCGCTCGCCTTCGACACCGAGCGCGACGGCGACCAGATCTTCGAGGACCAGGGTCTCCGCCTGCTCGTCGATGCCGCCAGCCTGCCGTACGTACAAGGCGCGGTCATCGACTACGTCAACGATCTCCAGGGCGCCGGCTTCAAAGTCAACAATCCGAACATCGTCGCCGCCTGCGGATGTGGCTCGTCGTTCCGCGTGGCTGAAGAAGAAGAGGTCTCGGCGGTCTAGGTCCCAACGCGTGGTCTAGTGCCCTGTTGCGGCCGGCCACGGTGAGGTATCGACCCTTGTCCGTAGGCGACTGCGGATGAGGAGCTCCTGCAATCGCGACGCCTGAAACGGCCGTTGCTCCTCAGGCCGGGCTGCTGATCAGGCTGCGCCCGCCGATCGCCTGCTTCATGCCTTTGGCCGCGTACATGGCGGCGTCCGCGCGCCGAAGCACGTCCGCTGCCTTTTCGCCATCACGGGCGAGAACGGCGCCGACGCTCAATCGTGGCCTGAGACGGCCTCCGGTGAAAGTTGACGGGAGTTGGAAGGCCTCTTCGATGCGGTCGACCAGCGCGTTGAGCTCCGCAGGGCAGTCCACTGAACAGACGAGCACGAACTCGTCACCAGCGATCCGAGCCACGGTGTCCCTTTTGCGTGACTGGGCGCGCAGCCGGTTCCCGATGTCGCACAACAGCCGGTCGCCTGCCTCATGACCGAAACGGTCGTTGACGCCCTTAAAGTCGTCGACGTCGCAGAACAGGACGCCGACTTCAACGCCGCTCCGTGACCGATCAGCGAGCGCCGCCTCCAAACGATCGAAGAGCAATGTCCGATTGGCGAGGCCGGTGAGGGGATCAGTGGCGGTGAAGTCCAGTAGTTCGGCGTAACGCCGGCGCAACTCCAGCTGACCGGCCGCTTGCCGAGCCAAGGCTTCGAGCGCGGCGCGTTGCTCGTCGGAAACGGCGCGCGGCTCGCGTCCGAAGGCGCAAACCACGCCAACCCGTTGGCCCCGGCTGACGATTGACGCTCCGGCGTAGAAGCCGACTTGCGGTTCGCCGATGACGAGCGGGTGGTCGCGCCAGCTTTCGTCGGCGTGGGTGTCTGCCAGCACAAGCACTCCCTCGGTAGACGCCACCGTGGCAGCGCAGAAGGAGACCTCGTTGGAAACGCTTTCGCCCAAGGCTTCCGGCATGCCGACGATCGCCTTGGTGAAGTGGCGCGTGTCGTCGACGAAGTTCACCGCCGCTACCGGGCTAGCGAATATCGCGGCGGCGATCACAGCCAGGTCATCGTATTCGGCCTCAGGCGGGCTCTCCATGATGGCGAGCGAGCGCAGTTCGGCCAGGCGGCGCGAGTGGTTGAGCGACATGAAAGTCGACATGCCCAAACGTCGTCGGTAGTCGGCGCTAAAGACTGCAGTGTTTCGGCCGAAGAGCGTCCGGCAAGTGACGGCGGCTCTGCGCGTGGGCGCGAACTTGTACGCCGTCCCGGAAGCTCGAGACAGCACGCCCGTCTCGGTTGCCGGCAGCCCAAGAATTCCGTACTGAAGTTCGCACCTGCTGCCGCCGTCACGCGGGGCGAGCTCGAGCGCCTTACCGAAGACCTCCCTTCCGGAGCAGCCAAGCCCGAGCTTCCATCCGTTTCTGGGCCCGTGCGCACGCGTAGGTGTTCGGAGACGTTTTAGGAGACTCGAGCTGCTCGTGCCCGAAGGTGTCCAAGTCGACGTCTACACCGGCACTCTTTTCGGAGACATCAAGCATGGCAGGAGGCGTCGAGCACGAGGAGCGGGGCCACGCGGGTCGTCTTGACGGGTAAGACGACGTTTGGAGATGTGACTGTCCGGACTCGGCGCTTGCGCGAGCGGGTAGCCGAAGGGCTGTCGGGACTGCGGCGCGGGCGTCGGGAAGACGCGCGTTGACTCAACGGCGCCCTAGAACGGCGCCGTCACGTGCTGCAGCTTCTCGGGATTGGGGATGGAGTGGATCGCCGTGATGAGCCCATGATCTACCTCGAACGCGACTACGGAGAGCAAGCCGTCAGCGTCTCGCATGACGATCCGGGGCGTGCCATTGACGTCAGCCAGGATCGCGCCGCGCGGCGGTCGCTTCATGAGCGCGAGCATGGCGGGCGCGACCTTGGCAGCGCCACGCTGCGGCACACGCGGCTTTGACGATTCCGCCGCCGTCGCTGCGCCACTCGACTTGGGGTTCGAGCACCCGTCCATGTGCTCGTCGCGGCTTACGGGCTGGCGGGGACGTCGCTCTTTGAGCCGTCGCCGCGCCCTAGGGACCGTCTGCCGAGACCCAGGCCGCGCCGCCCCCCGGAAAGGACCCGTAGAAGCTGTGAGGTGCGACCAGCGCCCACAAGCCGAATCCCGCTGACAATCCCCGCAGCGCTGCCGCGCTTCGCGCGAGCGCGAGGGGGTTTCTGCTATCTCCCGCTGCCGCGGGCCGAGTGCAAGTCGAGCCTTCTCTAGTCGTCATGCCCTCATGACGACGTAGCCCAGCGGAAGGTGACAGCTAGGGCGAAATGCCGGCGCGACTGTCGCCGGCACGTCACTAGCGCAGCCCGGTCAGCAGCGCTTGCTCAAACGAAGTCAACCCGAACGAGCCCTCGAGCCGCGCGGTGACCTCTCCCTTGCGGTTGACGACGAACAGCCACGGCTCCGTCGGCAAGTTGAACTGCCGGAGCGGATCGCGCACGCCCTTGTTGGGGTCGTTGTCGCGGTAGACCTCTTGATGGATGAACTCCACGCGGTCGCCGTAATTGCGCTTGAGTTGCAAGGCGACGTCGACGACCGGCCCGCAAACGCGCGACTGGCAAAGCTGCGGCGTGGCAAACAGCAACGCCACCGGGCGCCGGCCTACGACCTCGTCGAACGAGCGCTCGTGCATGTCGCTCGGAGGCTCGCGCGTGTCGATGGCCGTGACGTTTCCGCCCGCAGAGGAAAGCGTGTCGGTCTTGACCTCCGGTGCACGCTCGCCGACAGCCGGGACCTCGTCTTGTGCGGGGGTGCGCACGACGACGGCGCCTGTCGCGGCCAGGAAGTCGTCGCCTGACTCGGTGACCGTCAAGACGACGTGGTTCCCGCGGCGCTTGAACGGCACTTCGGCGGCGTAGACCGCGGCGAAGGGGTCTGCTTCGGTCGCGGCCTGCTTGGAGCGGAAGGCCGGTTCGGTGACGAGCGGATCCGCCGGCGCGGGGTAGGGCCCGCGCGCCTTGTCACCAGCGCTGTCGGCGACATAGACAGCGCTCTTGCCGAACACGAGCTGGCCCTCGTCGTCGATGGCGCCAAACGCCAGGCGATTGGAGGAGCCGGCGACGAAGACCGAAGACGCCAACGCGATCTTGTCCTGGCGCGCGCCGAAAGATCGCGCCAGTTGCTTCATCGACCGCCCCTTCGGGGCCGGGAAGTCGCGTGCTGTTACTTCTTGGGCGTCGGCGATCTTGTCGCGCAGTCCGCCTTGCGCAGGTATCTGCTCGAGCGGATCGGAAGCCTGCGGCTGCCCGCTCGCGCCACAACCGGACAGCAGCGACGCGACGCAGGCCACCACGAGTGCAAGCTTCCAGGAAGACATTCTCGGCATGAGCTTAGGACTCGGGTCGACCCGGAGAGTCATCGCGCGCCGGCTCGTTGTCCAGAGATCGCCACAAGTACAGACATGCCCGCGTACGGTGCGGTCGCCAGGGCTCGGCCAAAGCGCTCAAGGCCGCGGCATGGGGCAGTGCTTCGAGCTTGTAGGCCGACCGCACGGCGTTGCGTACGCCAAGGTCGCCGACCGGCAGGACATCCGGCCGGTCGAGCGTGAACATCAGGAACATCTGCGCCGTCCACTCGCCGATCCCCTTCACCGCCGTCAGCCGCTCAAGCACAACCGTGTCGGGCTCCGCTCGCAGCTCTTCCAGCACCAGGTCGCCTGAAGCGACGTGCTCGGCCAGTGACCGCAGGTAGCTGACCTTCGCGCGCGAGAAGCCGGCCGCCGCACGCAGGTCCTCGGGATCGTCGGCGAGGATCTGCGCCGGCGAAGGCGGTGATCCGCTGTAGCGGCTGAGCAGCCTCTCCCAAATCGATCGGGCCGCCTTGACCGAGAGCTGCTGGCCCGCGATGGATCGTACGAGTGAGCCGTAGAGGTCCTGCGGTCGTCCGCGACGGTCGGGCTCGGCGGGCAGCGGACCGCCGTACTCGTCGATCAGGCTCGCGAGCACGGGGTCGGCGCGGCGCAGATGCGCGTCAGCCGCCGACCCGCGCTCGGTCGTGGTCACTCAGACTTGCCCGACGACCGCTCCGGGCACGCCGGTGTTCGTTGAGTAGACCGGCTGGATCTTCATGTCCGGGCGGATCGAATGCACCGCCTGCGCGACCGCGACCGCCGACTCCGCGAAGCCCGTGGCGATCAGCTTGAGCTTGCCGTCGAAGGTGGTGATGTCACCGCAAGCCCACACCTTGTCAAGGTTGGTCCTCATCAGGTGGTCGACGACCACGGCGCCCTTGTCGAGCTCGAAGCCCCAGGTCTTGAGCGGCCCAAGCTTGGTCGAGAAGCCGAGCTGGAGGAGCACGGCGTCGCAATCGACGGTCAGCGGCTGGGCGTCCTCATCCGTGGTGTTGTGCAGGGTCACGCTCTCGACTCGGCCGTCGCCCTGGACGTCCTTGATGACGTACGGGACCTGGAGGTCGACGCGGCCCGATTCCACGTGGCTCATCACTTCGGCAACCGTCGCCTCGTGCGCGCGGAAGGCGTCGCGCCGGTGCACGAGCGTGATGTGAACCGCGGTGTCGAGCAGATTGACCACCCAGTCGAACGCCGAGTCGCCGCCGCCTACGATGACCACGCGCTTGCCGGCGAAGGCGCTCTTTTCCGACACGAGGTAGTAAGCGCCGCGACCTTCCCAGGGCGACATGTCGATGTCGGATACCGGCAGCTTCTTGGGCTCGAACGCGCCATGGCCGCCGGAGAGGATCACCGTGCGCGAGCGCAGGTCGCCGCGGTTGGTATGCAAGACGACGTGGTCGTCTTCGTAGGAGATCCGCTCGGCCGTCGTCTCGAGATGCACGGGAACGTCGAACTGCTCGAGCGACTGCTCGCGCAGCTGGCTGATCAAGTCCGACGCGAGCACGCGCGGGTGACCCGGCACGTCGAAGATCCACTTCTCCGGATACAGCGTTGTGCACTGCCCGCCGATGTCCGGCAGCGAGTCGATGATGCGCGAAGAGGCGTGGCGCATGCCGGCCCAGAAGGCGGTCGACAGGCCGACTGGGCCGGCTCCGATGATCGTGATGTCGCGGACTTCGTCGAAGTCGCTCTCGAGCTGGGTCATGAAACAGATCCGAAGTCGGGGACAGAAGTGGCAAGCGGCGTGCCGTCGAGGGCGTTGACCGCCCGCTCGACGGAGCAGGCGACGCAGGTCAGCGTCGGCGTGTCGCGCTTGGTGAAGCTGGAAGCCTCGGTGGTGCGCAGGCGCTGCACGAGGTCGAGGAAATCGGCTGGATCGTCGGCCTCGAAGGCGACGATGAACTCCTGATCGTCGAGGCCGAAGGAGTAGCTCGTGTTGAGGTCGATCTGCGGGTATTCGCGACCGATCCGGATGTGCTCCTGCATCACGCGGTAGCGCTCTTTGGGGTCGAGCCCGTACCACTCGCGCGTCTTGACGAACGGGTAGACGAAGAGGTACTTGCTGTAGCCGGGGCGAACTTCGAGGCGTGACTCGTCCGAGTACTCAGACGGCTTCGTCATGCCCAGAAAGGAATAAGGCGTCGAGCACCACTTCATCAAGCCGCTCTGGGCGAGCAAGACGTGGAACTCGTGGACGTCTTGAAGGTCCGTCGCCTGCGTGAGCAGCATCATGTCGGTGTCGCCACGGGTCCCGACCGTGGAAAAGGAGCGCAGCAGCCGCTCCGACGACCAGCTCTCGCAGGCGGCGAGAAACTCTTGCTTGTCGCGCGCGCGCTGGCTCTCGTCTAGACGAAGCCACTCCGGGTCGACTTTGAGAAACGTGTACTTGACGAAATGACGCTCGGGCATGGGCTCCGCGAAATGATAGATACCCGAGCGGGAAACGCGGGATTTGCCCCGGGTCGCCGCGCGCTGCGGCTGTTGCTCGCGTTCACCTTGCTCGCGACGCTGGTCGGTGTGCCGTTCGGGCCGGTTGGTGCGAGAGCACAAGAGCGACCCAAGCCGGCCGCAGAGAAGAAGCGCCAAGCGCCGACCGATGCTCAGGGTCGCGGGCACGCCACGGAGCCTCAGGGGCGCGGGCGTCCTACGGTGCTCATCGCTCTGCATCCGGGCGGCGGCCGGCTCGATCCTGAGACGGGGCGGCCGTTGACCGTGTTCGAGCGGCTGGCGGCTCGCCCCGCCTTGTCGCTCGGCTTTCTCGGGGCGACGCAAGGCCAGTACTCGCGTCGCCAAGCCCTGCTCGACTTGACGGCGGGAAACCGCGTCTCGCGCTCCGGATACGAGCCGAACGATGCGCCGCGCTTCCGCATTGCCAAAGGCAAGCGGGGATGGGAAGTGCACAAGTGGCGCAAGGTTGTCGCGCGGGCTGGCAGCGCTCCGACCGACATCGTCCCTGGGCTGCTGGCGGGCAGCGTCCCTGGCGGCGCCGCGTTTGTAGGGACGCGGGAGCCCCCCGGACTCGACGCTGTGTTGGCGGCCAACCCGGACGGCCGTATCCCCGCAGTGGACATCGGTCGCCGCTCCACGCTCCCTGCGCGGATCGAGCGGCAACTGGGCGAGCGCCAACTGGTGGTCGTCGCCTTGCCGCGCGGCACACGGGGCTATGCCGTGCTCGACCGGCTGCTTTCAAAGCGGCCACCAGAGCAACTGGTGGTGGCGATGAAACGGCCGCCCAGGTCAAAGCTCCCGCAGATGCTGCCGATCGGAATCGCCGGCCTTTTCGACGGCGGCACGCTGACCTCCCGCACGACGCGCCTGGAAGGGCTCGTCGTCACGACGGACCTCATGCCGACAGTGCTCGAGTGGCTCGGGCAGCCTGTTCCTCCGCAGGCCGCCGGTAGGGCGATCCTCGCCCAAGGCCACCGCGACCCCGCAGAGCTGATGGACCTCGAGAATCGCTTGCGTGTCGTCTATCCCCGGCGCTTTCCCGCGCTGTACGCCGTCTTCATCGCGCTCGCCACCGCCGCACTGATGCTGTCGCTCTGGGGTGGCGCCGCGGGCCGCCGACAGGCGCTGCGTGTCTGCGCCCTGGCGATCTTCTGGATTCCTTTTGTCTCGCTGCTGTGTGCGGCGCTTGAGCCCTCTCGACGCGTGGAGCTGCTGTTGATGGGGGCAGGAACGGTGGTGCTCGGAGCCCTGTGCGACCGTTTCGTTGCCTGGCCGCGTGCGCCGGCAATTCCGGCGCTGCTCGGCGTGACGGCTTACGTGCTCGATCTCGCCCGCGGATCTGATCTCATCGTGCGGTCGCTGTTGGGCCCGAACCCGCGCTTCGGGTCGCGGTTCTACGGCATCGGCAACGAGCTAGAAGCGACGCTTCCGGTGCTTTTGCTCATTGGCTTGGCCGCCGCGGCAGCCGCGGTGCCCCGTTCGCGCCGGCTCGCAGCGACGTTCGGCATCGCGATGCTCGTGCTCGGCGCGGCAATCGGCGCGGGCAGACTGGGGGCCGACGTGGGCGGCGTGATCACGGTCGGGGCTGGTGCGGCGGCCGCGGTCGTCGTCTTGCTTCCGGGCGGCGTGAGCCGTCGCGCCATCGCGCTCGCACTTGCCGTGCCGGCGCTCGCGCTCATGGCGCTGGCGGCGATCGACATCGTCACCGGTGGTGACGCGCACTTCACCAACACGGTCCTGGGCGCCGACGGGCCGCAAGCGCTCGCGCGAACCATCGGCCGGCGCTACGAGCTGGCATGGCAGACCTTCCTGAGAGGCGTCATGCCAGTGGTGACGCTGGTGGCAATCATCGCCACGGTGTATGCCTGGCGCCGTCGCCACGTTCTCTACGCCGCGGTGCTCGACTCTCCGGCGTGGCAGGCGGCGCTGGTGGGAGGACTCGCCGGCTCGGTCGCCGGAACGCTGACCAACGACTCCGGGCCGGTGCTACTGGCCGTGGGCGTCTTCGTGCTCGCCTGGGCGACGGCCTACGTCAGGGGGGACCCGCGGCTTGCGCCAGTCGACTCGGGGTCGGCTCGAACTGCATCCGCGGCAGCGGCCACGGACGACGCGGACACGGGCGAGTTCGAACGTCCGGTTAGGACGGGGAACTCAGCGGGTTAGGATGAGGGCATGCGGGTCGCCCTGGTATCCCCGTACTCTTGGACGTACCCGGGTGGTGTGACCCGGCACATTGAGGGACTCGCCGAGGAGCTCTTGGCCGCGGGTCATGAGGTGCGCGTGCTCGCGCCCTTCGATCCCGACACTCTGGCGACGGTGCTACGCCACCGCGGGGCACGGCCGCAAGTAGTCGACCGACCAGAATGGCTGATCGGCTTGGGAACGACCGTCGGCTGGACTTCCAACGGCTCCGTCGGCAACATCGGCATTTCTCCGGAGAACGTCGTGAAGCTGCGCCGTGAGCTCAGCGGCGGTCGCTACGACGTCGTCCACTTGCACGAGCCGAGCGCGCCGATCGTCGGCTGGGACGCCGTCGCCTACGCGCGCGCGGCACGTGTCGGCACCTTTCACTGCTACTCGACTGCTGTGGCGACACACACCCTCGCGATGCTCGCGGGCTCGCGGCGCCGGCTGAACCATCTGCACGTGCGCATCGCCGTGTCCCGGGCCGCCGAGTGGACGGCCAGGCGTTTCTACGGCGGGCGTTACCGCGTCATCCCCAACGGCGTGGCGTTACCGGCGCAAGGCGTGTCACCGTTGCGCGAGCGCGCGCCGGGCGATCCACTGAACATCGTCTTCGTCGGTCAAGCCGTCGAGCGGAAAGGGCTGCCGGTGCTTCTGCGGGCCTTCGAGGCGCTGCGCCGCGAGCTGCCGGCCACACTGACGCTCGTCGGGCCGCAGCGCGAAGAGCTCGCCCCACTGCTGCTTGATGCCGAAGGCGTGCGGATACTCGGTCGCGTGTCGGACGCCGACAAGCAGCAGGCGCTCGCCGACGCCGACGTCTTGTGCGCGCCCTCGCTGGGGGGCGAGTCCTTTGGAATGGTGTTGACCGAAGCCTTCGCCGCGGGGCGCCCCGTGCTGGCATCGGACATCGCGGGCTACCGGGACGTCGTCCGCCACGGACACAACGGGTTGCTGCTGCCGCGTGGTGACGCCGTCGCCTGGGCCGACACGTTGCGTGAACTCGCTTTACGGCCGGACCTGGCGCAGTCGCTGTCGGCCGGGGCGGCGCAGTCCGCAGATCGCTACGCCTGGCCGACGATCGCCCGGGAAGTGACCGAAGCCTACGAGGACGCGCTTGCCCTCCCTGAGCCGGCCGGAGCCAGTCAGCGGCTGGCGGTCGCCGTGGGAATCAAACCGGCTGACTTGCAGCCGCCGGTTCCGGCTGCGCGCGTGGAGCCGCTCGACGTCAAGCCAGGCGAGTCTCCGCGAGCCAAGCGTCGTCGCTACGCCGGACTGGCCGCTGCCGCGCTAGCCGTCGGCGGGGCCTACGCCGGTCTGCGCAAGATCGGCATCGAGCCGATTTCCACTGCGCTTCTGGACTCCAGCCCGACCTGGGTGCTGGCCGGGCTCGCCTTGATGATTTCGGCGATGGCGTTACGCGCAGTCTCGTGGCACGCGATGCTCAAAGCGTCTCTGCCCGACGCACGGCCACGCTTTGCCGACGCCTTCCAGGGGACCGCTATCGGGGTGCTCATGTCGGCCACCCTGCCCGCGCGCCTGGGAGAGCCCTCCCGCGCGTTGATCGTCGCACGCCGGCTCGGAGATCCTCGCGAGCGACTGCCCGCTGTCGTTGGGACGCTCGTGTCTCAAACGCTTCTGAACCTGCTCGCGCTGCTGATCCTCGGCGCTGTCATGTTCGCCACCGTCGGGTTGTTCTCCGGCCGCCAGCAGGCGCTGCTCTGGTACGCGATCGCCCCGGTCGTCGTCGTGACGGCGGTAGTGGCCGCGCCTGCGCTCCTTCGCTCCGGGATGCCGTCCCGATCCAAGCGCCTCGCGCACTGGCTCGGCCAGGCGCGCGATGCCCTGACTCGCGTGCGCTGGGGATTGCGGGTCTTCGCCGACTGGCGGCTCGGCAGCATCGCGGTGTCCGCGCAACTCGGGGCGTGGGCGCTTCAGTGGCTCAGTTGCTACATGCTGCTGCTCGCCCTCGGTTTCGAAGGGTTGGCCGGCTTGAGCGCGGCCGCGGCGGTTCTCTTCGCCGTGAACGTCAGCGCCGTGCTGCCGGTGACGCCGTCGAACGTGGGGGTGTTCCAGGCAGCGTGCGTCGCCGTGCTGACCGGTGGTTACGAGGTGCCGGCCGCCGAGGCGCTCGCCTACGGGATCGTCCTTCAAGCCGTCGAGATCGCGACGGCGATCGTGCTGGGAGCCCCGGCGCTGGTCAAAGAAGGGGTGTCGTGGCGCGAAGTCCGCTTGCGGGCATTGCACACGAGCCCCGTTTCGCTGTCTTCACGGCGGCCGGCCGTGGAAGCCGAAGCCTGACATCAGGACCCCGAGCACGGCTGTCACCGGCTCAAAAGGCGCTCCACCAGCCGCTAGCTTGACCCGCGTGCTCGACGCTCTGCGCCGCCAACCGTCCGCCATCCTCTTCGCCGCTCAGCTGGCGGGTGTGCTGCTGTATCCATTCATGGAGGGTCGCTATGCCGGTCACGCGCTGTTCAGTGTCTTCGGCATCGCCATCCTCGTGCTCGTGGTGCTGGCTGTCCGGAGCTCTCCAGGCCTGACTTGGGTCGCCGTCGGACTCGGCATCCCCGCCACCGTGCTGCTGCTGATCCAGGCGGTTACGGGCAGCGACGCGCTGCTGCCTTACTCCTCGGTGCTGGAAGCGGTCCTCTACTTCTACGCCGCTTACAGCCTGATCCGCTACATGCTTGCCGACAGCAGGGTCACGCGAGACGAGCTCTTCGCGGTGGGAGCGACGTTCACGCTCGTGGCCTGGGCTTTCGCCTACGTCTACGTCGCTTACCAGTCGGTGGCGCCGGGGGCTTTCACGGGCGCGACCAATCCGGAAGAAGACAGAACTTGGATGGAGCTCTTGTTTCTTTCCTTCACGACGCTGTCCAGCACGGGACTAAGTGATGTCGTGCCGATCAGACCGTTCGCCCGTGCGCTCGTGATGATGGAGCAGCTAGCGGGACTGGCTTACGTCGCGATGGTGGTCTCGCGCCTTGTGGGCTTGACGCTTTCGCGCCGCACGGATGGCGAGGTGGCCGAAGCAGGAGCGGTGCGCGCGGATCGAGATTGAAGCCGTGGCAGGCGGTAGAGGCGCTTCAGCGGCGGCTTCCGGACTTGCAATGCGTCGACTTGTAAGGAGCAACTGCTCGCACCGAACAACCATGTTTGTGCGTTCGCGACCAGCGCCGCGTTCTTGACTCGCTCCTAGCAACCTGGTCACCATAATGAGTGCCATGGCGGCATCCACCGACCTTGCCGACATCGAGACTCGCGCCGATTGCGAGCGGCTCGTGCGCGCTTTTTACTCCCGGGCGCTCAACGACCCGATCATCGGCTTCATCTTCGTCGATGTGGCGAAGCTGGATCTAGAGGCGCACGTCCCAACGGTCGCCTCGTTCTGGGAGACGATCCTGCTCGGTGCCCAGTCCTACAGCGGGGGCGCGTTTCGTCCGCACGCCGCCGTCCACATGAAGGTCGGGCTCCGAGCCGGCCACTTCGAGCGCTGGTTGGTGTTGTGGACGACAACCGTTGACGAGTTGTTCGCCGGCAAGCGCGCCGAGCTCGCGAAAGCGCACGCGCGACGCGTGGCTGGGGCTTTCCACCGCCGCCTGGAGGGCTTGCCGCCGCTGGTAGAGCTCGAGCCGACTGCAGCCGGCTTGTTGTCGGTGACCACGCACGGTGTATCGCCGGTTTCGCCGCTGCCGACCTGAGCTCGACGGCGCCGCGCCACTCGATGGAACCCGCGTGAAGTGGCCGTGTGGTGCGACCCCTTTTCCAAGGCGGGTCCTTCTACGAGGCCGGTGACGCGTTCGTGGGTAGACGCGGTGCATGTCCGACCCCAAAGCAGACAAGAACACCCCCGCGAGCCCTGACCCAGCGCCCAGCAAGGCGCACGGTGACGCACTGCTAGACGGGAGTGGCTCACGCCACGGCACGCCGCCGCAAGAGTCCCGGCTCAGCGAGGACGAGGCCAACGGACCTGAAGGCGAATAGCCGCCCTCAGGACCCTTCAGGACGGCCGGTCCGCAGACCCTGCGAGAGCGGCCTCGGCCGGCGGCTGATCAGTGTCGCCGGCCGATTCCTCGTCCGGCGGAAGCAACCGCAGCGTCGGATCCTTCTCCGTACCGCGAATGACTTCGTCAGGTGAGCCTTCCTCCAGCAGCCGCCCATTGCGCATGCCGAAGTAGCCGGCTTGCGGGTGGTGCGCGATGATCGCGAGCGTCGACTGCTCCGGCTCGACAGCGAAGCCGCCCGACAGGCGCAAACCGATCCGCTCCGGCGCTTGGAGCAGCCGGAAGACCTTCTCGTGCTCTGACTGCTCCGGAATCGCCGGGTAGCCCCACGAATACCGGCGCCCCTGCGTCGGGGTCATACGCAGGTCGGCGCGAACCTTGGCGTGCAGCCATTCGGCCATGCCTTCGGCCGTCTGCACTCCCATCCCGTGGGTGTAGAGCTGCTCGGCGAACTCGCCGTCGGCTTCCAGGCGCGCCATCACTTCGGTCACCTCGTCGCCGGCGGTCACCGCTTGCAGGGCGACGACGTCGAGCTCGCCGGATTCCTTTGGGCGGAAGAAGTCGGCCAGGCAGATGCGGTCCCCCTTGGGCTGCCGGGGCGCGGTCAGCCGCTCCAGAACCGTCTCGCGGTCTTCCGGGTCCAAGACGACGATCTCGTTGCCTTCTGAGTAGCAGGGGAAGTATCCGAGTACCGCCTTGGGATGCAGGTAGTCCTGCTCGGCCCACATGCGCTCGAGGCGCGGCAGGAACTCCTCGGAGACCAGTTGACGCCAAGCGTCCCCCTTGACACCGCGTCCGCCCCAGTGCAGCTTGAACAGCACGTGGGTGTCGAGGTGGCGGTAGACCTCGTCCATGTCGACGGGGATGCTGCGCACTCCCCAAAACGGGGGCGTCGGTACCGGCACGTCGGTGCGCGCCGGCGACCGGACGCTCGAATCGGTGTAGTCGAAGATCTTCGTCTCTTCGCCCGTCTCACGCAGTTTGCGCGCGTCGGCCAGCGTCGAAGCTGTCAGTTGCTCGCGCGCTCGCTCGTCGACGAGTTGGTCCATGACCGCCAAGCCTTCGAACGCGTCCTTGCAGTAGAAGACGCCGGAGTCATAGATGGTGTCGTCGTCCTTGCCGAGCGGGAAGGTCGCCCGCAAGCCGAACTTGCGATTGATCGCCGCGCCGCCCACCAAGACGGGGTAGCGCAGGCCCTGCTGGTGCAGTTCCTGGATGCATAGCGGCATCTGCTTGGAAGTCGAGACCAGCAGGGCGCTCAAACCGATGGCCGTCGCGTCGTGCTCCTTGGCGGCGTCGAGGATCGTCCCGATCGGAACCTGCTTGCCGAGATCTACGACCTTGTAGCCATTGTTGGTGAGGATCGTGTTGACCAGCGACTTGCCGATGTCGTGGACGTCGCCGAAGACGGTCGCGAGCACGACGGTGCCCTTGGTGTAGCCCTCGACTCGATCCAGGTAGTTCTCAAGCTTGGCTACCGCCCGCTTCATCACTTCGGCGGATTGCAAGACGAACGGCAGGATCAGCTCGCCGGCACCGAACTTGTCGCCGACTTCCTTCATCGCCGGCAGCAGCACGTCGTTGAGGGTCGGAACGGCGCCGATCTTCTCCACCGACTGCTCGATCCAATCCTCAACGCCATCGCGCTTGCGCCGCAGGATGTGCCAATGCAGGGCTTCCTCGGGCTCCATCCCGGCGGTCGGATCAGCCGACTCGGCTTCTGACTCCGGGCCCTTGGATTCGAAGTGCCCGATGAAGCGCTCGAGGGCATCTTCCCGACGGTTGAAGACGAGGTCGTCGGCCAGGGCACGCTCTTCGTCGGAGATCTCGGAATAAGGCGTGATGTGGTTCGGATTGACCATCGCGAGGTCGAGTCCCGCTTCGACGCAGTGATGCAGGAAGACGGAGTTCAAGACGGCGCGCGCGGGCTGCCCGATGCCGAAGGAGACGTTGGACACTCCGAGCGAGGTCTTTACGCCCGGCAGCTCGGACTTGATGAGGCGGATCCCCTCGATCGTCTCGACCGCCGACGGGCGCCACTCCTCGTCCCCGGTGGTCAAGGTGAAGGTGAGGTCGTCGAAGATGAGCAGCTCGGGATCCATCCCGTGCTCGCCGCAGACGAGGTCGTGGATGCGTCGCGCGACTTCGAGCTTTCGCTCACGCGTCTTGGCCATCCCGACTTCGTCGATCGTCAGGGCGATCAGCGCGGCGCCGTGCTTCATCGCTATCGGAACCACGCTGTCGAGCTTGTCGCGGCCGGCTTCCAGGTTGACGGAGTTGACGATTGCGCGGCCGGGGATCTGGTCGAGCGCGGTGGCGATGACTTCGGGCTCGGTCGAATCGACCTGGATCGGCGCCGGCTGAGTCAGCGAGACCTTCTTTGCCACCTCGCGCATCTGCTCGTCTTCGTCGGTGCGCTCGGTCAGCGCTACGCAGAGGTCGAGCACATGGGCGCCGCCTTCGACTTGATCCTCGGCGACTTGCGTGAGGCCGTCGTAGTCGTTGGCCAGCAGTAGTTCCTTGGCTTTGCGCGAGCCTTGAGAGTTGACGCGCTCGCCGACGATTGTCGGGCGGGGCTCCTGCACCAGGGGCGTGGCAGTGATCATCGACGAGACGTGCGGCGGGCGGGGACCCGGGCGCTGAGAAGAGGGGAGGTCCTTGACACGCTCGGCGATGGCACGGATGTGCTCAGGCGTCGTTCCGCAGCAACCGCCGACGATGTTCACCCCGTAGCGCTCGACGAACTGGCCGAGGGCCTCGGCCAGCGGCTCCGGTTGCTCCGGAAAGATCGTTTCGCCGTCGGGGCCCTGGTACGGGATCCCCGCGTTAGGGACGCAGTGGATCGGCACCGACGCTGTTTCTCCCAAAAAGCGGATGGCATCGCGCATGTCTTCGGGGCCGGTCGAGCAGTTGAGCCCGATGACGTCGACTTTGAGTGCTTCGAGAGTGGCGAGCACTGCCGACACGTCGGTTCCGAGGAGCATCTTGCCGCCATTGGGCAGCAGCGAGACGCTGGTCTGGATCGGCACCGTGCGGTTCGCCGTCTTGAACGCCTCGCGGACGCCGAAGATCGCCGCCTTCACTTCGAGGATGTCCTGGGCGGTTTCGATGATGATCAAGTCGACGCCGCCATCGAGCAACCCGTTGGCCTGCTCGGCGAAGACGGCGACGAGTTCGCGGAACCGGATCGAGCCGAGCGTCGGATCGTCAGAAGCGGGAAGGTGCCCGGTGGGACCGATCGAGCCGGCGACGAAGCGCTGCTCCCCAACGGCCGCGCGCGCTATCTGCGCAGCACGAACGTTGATCTCATGCGTGTGCTTGTCGAGCCCCCACTCTTCGAGCTTGATGCGTGAAGCCTGGAAAGTGTCGGTCTCGACCACTTCGGCTCCGGCCGCGACCATCGACTCGTGCACGCCTTGAATGACGTCGGGCCGGTTGAGCACCAGCGCCTCGTGGCAGCGCCCCGCAAGGCGGTAGTCCTTTTCAAGCGAAAGGTCGAACTGCTCGAGCGTTGCACCCATGCCTCCGTCGAAGACGACGACGTGCTCGCGTACGGCGGCCAGGAAATCGCGCATACGAGGGAATTGTAGCGAACCTTGACAAGGTTGTGACAAGGTTGGGGTTCACGCCACCTTTCTGCACGCGACCGCTGATACGTGACAGACTGGCTGTCCTTTCATCCATTGCGGGGAGCAACCTGAATGTCGGAGGCTGTATCGCTCGAGCTGGTAGACGCTGGAAGCGCGTTTGACAACGCGCCCGACGGCGGCCTGTCCACGACTCGATCAGAGCTGTTCAAGAAGGCCGCCATCGGCGGCGGTACCTTCGTCGCGGGCGGGGTGCTCTTTGCCGGGTTGCCGCAAGTGGCGCTTGGTGCCAAGTCGGCCAAGCAGGACGTACAAATCCTCAACTTCGCGCTGACGCTCGAGTACCTTGAATCTGAGTTCTACATCCGCGCTGTGAAGTCCGGAAACCTCAGCGGCGAAGTCCTCGGTTTCGCCAAGACGGTGCGTGATCACGAGATCGCTCACGTCAAGTTCCTCAAGAGCGTGCTTAAAAACGCTGCCATCGACAAGCCCAGGTTCGACTTCAAGAACTCTTTCCGCAACGAAGAGACGTTCATGGCGGTCGCGATCGTTCTCGAAGAAACGGGTGTTGCCGCCTACAACGGCCAGGGTGCCCGTCTAACCCGTGCAACGCTCGGGCCCGCCGGCACGATCGTGTCGGTTGAAGCCCGCCACGCCGCCTGGGCGCGCCGGATCATGTTCGGACCGAGGTTCCGCGGGGGCCGCGACACTATGCCGGCGCCGGTCGCCTTCGACGCCATGGCGTCGATGAAGCAAGTCCTCAGGGCAGTCGGTAAGACCGGCTTCATCAAGGGCTGAGGATCGGCAACGAGATGACGAGCATTCGAACGGAGAACTCCTTGCAGGCATTCACGCTCGCCGAAGTCGATGTAGACGGGGCGATTCAGGAAACGATGGCGGCGGCCGCCGGCGACACGCGCGCGGGCTTCCTCGCCAAGGCCGGCCTTTTCGGCGGCGGGCTCATCGGTGGCGGCGCCCTGCTGGCGATGGCTCCCGCGGTCGCCAGCGCTGCGACCAAGAACGACGTGGCGATCCTCAACTTCGCCTTGACCCTTGAGCACCTCGAAGCCGAGTTCTACACCGAAGCCGAGAAGATGGGCGCGCTTTCGGGCGAGGCCGCGCTGTTCGCCCGCGTGGTAGGTGACCACGAGCGTGCGCATGTGAAGGGGCTCAAGGCTGCGCTCGGCAGGGCTGCGGTGAAGAAGCCGAAGTTCAACTTCCGCGGCACCACCGAAGACATGAAGATGTTCATGGCGACCGCGCAGGTGCTAGAAGACACCGGCGTGGCCGCCTACAAGGGTCAGGCCCCGATGATCGACTCGGACGCGGTGCTCAATGCCGCGTTGGCGATCCACTCGGTCGAAGCGCGGCACGCCGCGTGGATTCGCGACATGATGGGTATGTCGCCGGCGCCGAACGCGTTCGATCCGGCCATGACGAAGGGTCAAGTGCTCAGGGCTGTCGCCTCCACGCGCTTCATCGTCGCCGCGCGAAACAACACGGGCGGCTCGACGCGGCCGTCCTTCACTGGGTGATCGGCGTTTAGTTGAGAGGATTGGCGGGGCGGCTGCGTAGCCGCCCCGCATCTTCCCTTCTGTGCCAACTGGCGTTGCACTGACTTCTTCCGCTTTGCCTCACGCTACGCTGCGCCGCGTGGCCCTGACTGATTCCCCTGGCGCCACGCTGTCTGGCGCTGCCCTGCACCTAGGCGCTCCATCGACGCGTGGCCGTCAACTTCCGGCTGCCCTGATCCTCGTCGTGCTGGCCTTCGCCGCGGTGTGGCCCGCGGCCGCGTTCTCCCAAGACGTTGCCCCGCAGCCAGCGCCGTCGAGCAGTCCGGCTCCGACCGCCACTGCGGCTCCCCCGCCGGAGGCGATCACCGCACAGCCGACGCCTGCTCCGACGCCCGCTCCGGCTCCGGCTCCGGCGGAGCAAGTAGAGCTAGTGAAGCCCGCCATCCTGACCAACGCGCGTATCGCGCGCTGGGCGTTCTTGGAGCGCTCGACAGTCGCCCGTGCAGAGCCGTCGCGCACTGCGCGCAAGGTGGCATTCCTGTCACGGCTGACTCCTGAGCGAACGCAGAACCTTGTCCTTATCCTCGAGCGCGTGAACGTCGGCGGCCAGTTGTGGCTGCGAGTTCGCTTGCCCGTTCTGCCCAACAACTCGACCGGGTGGCTGCCGCGCACTGCGATCAGTGGCTATGAGACCGTGCAAACGCATCTCTACGTCGACACAAAGCGCTTCAAGCTGCAACTCAAGCGTTTGAACCGCACGATCTTCACCGCTCGCATCGGCGTAGGAAGAAAGAAGTGGCCGACCCCCACGGGCGAGTTCTACGTCCGTAACGTTCTGCGTGGCTTCAAGGATCCCGTCTACGGACCGGTAGCGTTCGGAACGAGCGCCCGTTCGGCTGTGCTTACCGACTGGCCCGGCGGTGGGTTCATCGGAATTCATGGCACGAACAAGCCGGGGCTTTTGCCCGGGCGTGTCTCGCACGGGTGCATCCGGTTGCGCAACCGCGACATCTTGCGGCTCGCGAAATTGATGCCGGTCGGCACGCCGGTCACCGTTCGCTGAGCGGCACGAGCGCCACAGTCCTGCTGCCGTGACGGTGTGCTGTCGACTCGGCTTGGACGGCGACCCGCCGTAGGGTCACAAGCTGACCTTCATATCGTCGAAGGTTCTCGCGTCGTAGGGCCAGGTCAGAGTCTGCGCTGAGGGTGATCTCGTACCAACTCTGATCACAACAGGGCGCAGAGACCAAACAAAGGGCGCAGAGACCAAACAAAGGAAAGGCCCCGCCTCAGCGGGGCCTTTCGTACTGCGTCTCCGGTTCGGATACCTACTTGATGAAAAGGATTTCCGAGTACTTCGGCAGCGGCCAGAGGTCGTCGGCGACCTGTCGCTCGAGCCGGTCCGCCACGCTGCGCAGCGCGTCCATGGCGGGAACGACGGTGTCCTTGACGTAGAGCGCCGGACCGATGACGTCCTGGAACTCGGGGTAGTTGTCGTTTGCGCTTTCCAGGCCCTGGAGGCGCTCGACCATCTCGTCCACGCCGCTGGCAACTTCGGTGCGCAGCGTGCTGATACCGGTCCCGCTGCCCGCACTGGCCAGCTCGGCGAGGTAGCGGATGGCGGCCGGCAGCAGCATCGTCCGCGCGATGTTCGCCGCCGTCTCGGATTCGATGTTGAGCTTGGTGACGTACTGCTCGACGAAGACCTCGTAGCGGGCTTCGAGCTCGCGATGCGAGAACACGTTGTACTTCTCGAAGACCTCGACCGTGGTGTCCGACACCAGGGCGGGCAGGGCGTCGGGCGTCTGGCGCAGATTCGGCAGACCGCGACGCTCGGCTTCGGCATGCCAGTCGTCTGCGTAGTTGTCGCCGCCGAAGACGACTTGCTTGTGGGTGCCGTAGGTCGTCTTGACGACTTCCAGCACCGCTTCCTCCAAGGAAGTCCCATCTTGTAGGCGCGACTCGAGCTGGTCTGACAGCGCGTCGATGGCTTCCGATGCGATCGTGTTGAGCACCGTGTTCGGCAGCGCCGTCGACATGCTGGAACCGAGGGCGCGGAACTCGAACTTGTTGCCGGTGAACGCGAACGGCGAGGTGCGGTTGCGGTCGGCGGCGTGGCGCGGAAGCTGCGGGAGCATGGAAGTTCCGAGGCCGAGGTAGGACTGCGGTGACGCCGCCTCCCCAGAGCCGGATTCGATGCCGTTGAAGACCTTTTCGAGCTCGGTGCCGAGGAAGATCGAGATGATCGCGGGAGGGGCCTCATTCGCCCCCAAGCGGTGATCCTGTCCGGGGCTGGCGATCGAGGCGCGCAGCAGGCCGGCATGCTTGTTTACGGCCGCGATGACGGCGGAGCAGAAGAACAGGAACTGCAGGTTGTCGTGCGGAGTGGCGCCGGGCTCGAGCAGGTTGCCCCCGGCGTCCGTGCTCATCGACCAGTTGTTGTGCTTGCCGGATCCGTTGACGCCGGCGAAGGGCTTCTCGTGCATCAGGCACACGAGCTGGTAGCGGCGCGCGACGTTCTGGAGCACCTGCATGCAGAGCTGCTGGTGGTCTGACCCAACGTTGGAGTTCTCGAACACCGGGGCGATCTCGTATTGGCCCGGAGCGACCTCGTTGTGACGGGTCTTGATCGGGACGCCGAGTTTGAAGAGCTCCTGCTCGGCTTCGAGCATGAACGCCAGCACGCGCTCGGGAATGGAGCCGAAGTAGTGGTCGTCGAGCTCCTGGCCCTTCGCCGGCTGTGCGCCGAAGAGCGTGCGGCCGGTCGTGATCAGGTCAGGGCGCTCGAAGTAGTACTGCTCGTCGATCAGGAAGTACTCCTGCTCGGGACCGATCGTCGAAAAGACCTTCGTCGTCGTCTCGTCGCCGAACAAGCGCAAAGCGCGCAAGGCTGACTTCGCCAGCGCGTCCATCGAGCGCAGCAGCGGAATCTTGTTGTCGAGCGCTTCGCCGGTCCACGACGCGAAAGCCGTCGGAATGCAAAGGAAGGCGCCATTGGGGTTTTCGAGGATGAAAGCCGGCGAAGTCGGATCCCAGGCGGTGTAGCCGCGAGCCTCGAAAGTGGCGCGGATGCCGCCGGTCGGGAAGGACGAAGCATCAGGCTCGCCCTGGATGAGCTCCTTGCCGGAGAATTCCGCGATCGCCGTGCCGTCGTCGGTGGGGTTGAAAAAGGAGTCGTGCTTTTCGGCGGTGGAGCCGGTCAGCGGCTGAAACCAATGCGTGTAGTGAGTCGCGCCCTTTTCCATCGCCCAGTCCTTCATGGCGGCGGCGACGGCATCGGCTAGTTCAGGGTCGAGCGGCTCACCACGGTCGAGCGCCCTCTGCAGGCGCTTGAAGATCGCCTTGGGCAGCCGCTGGCGCTGCACCGCCGGAGAAAAGACGTTGGCGCCGTAGAGCGGCCCGCCTGCTTGGGTCAGATCCGTTTGCCCAAGTGAGCCACCGTTGGGGCTCCACTGGGCGGCACTGATGTTTTGGGTACGGGTACGAGCCACGGGCATGCGTCTTTGAGTCTCCCTTGCGGTTCAGGCGTGCAGCGAGAACAGACTAGGCGCCTGCGACATGCCGGCGTTTATCCATATGTACAAAGATCGGGCACCGTGTCAGCGGCGTGGTTCGGAGACGCGCACTGAGGCCAAGCAACGCGCGCGAGCCGGCTGAGGATCCAGCGGGACGGTCCTTTCAGCTGGTCGAGGAGGACCGACCGCTGCTAGTCGTCGGGAGCGACTGTCGGGCGCCCGGTCTCGTGCTCCGTACGGGCTTCATCGACGGCGTCTGGTCCGGGCTGTTCAACGTCGGGCCACTGGTTCGTCTTGGGCTCAGGATTGGCCCTGGAGACGAGCGGATTGACGGGCGGCTGCTCTGACTCTGGCATCCGCTGAGTTTCCCCGGCTCACCGGTGCCACAGGCGTCGGCGTCGCAAGGCTGACGCCCGTATGACCTCGTCGTCATCAGACCGGCCACTCTGCGCGTCGTCCGTAGCGCAAGCTTGCGGCACGGGGCTCCGATGGCGTGACCGCAGACTCAGCCGGCGATGCGCGTGATCCGGGCGCCGCCTCTATACCTCGTCCTCTTCGCGGCGCGCCATGCTCGCCGACAGCCGCGCCATCACATCGGGATCGCGCAGACAGGAAGCGCTCCTAGATGGCGCCGGACTGCTCCAAGCCGGTGACGACACGCGCCACGCGGCGATAGCCGCCGTGTGAGATCACGTCGAGCGGCGTGGTGTGATCAAGAAGCGGAATTCGTTCACGCATCCACGCCGGCACATGCTCGGGCTTCATCACGTGAACCAGACGCTCCACGAACGCAGAAAGCTCCGCGAGCCGCTCGGCGTGCGTTCCTGAAGGAGACTTGACTGGCCATCACGAATCCAGGCGCGCACCGTGGTCTCGTTCGCGCCGGTGGCGCGGGCGATGTCGGCAGTCGAAAGATGCCCGATCTCGCGGAAGTGTGCGGCTTCGCTTAGGAATGCAACCCGACCTGAGGACTAGGCGCCACATACGGGAACCGACCGGTGCGCGCTCTAGGGTTGTTTCGTGGCTTCAGAACCCAAGCGAATGCAGTTGCGCGGCCTGCATCACGTCACCGCCATCAGCGCTGACATGGTGCGGACCATCGCTTTTTATCGTGATGTCCTTGGCTTGGGGATCGTGCACGACGGCCCATCCGACGACGACCAGCAGACTCGCCACGTCTGGTTCGGGGCGCTCGACGGCGCGGCGGGCGCGCTGGTCTCCTTCATGGAGTACCCGGAATTGCCACGCGGTGTGGTGGGTGTCGGCTCGGTCCACCACTTTGCCCTGGTTGTCGAGACAGCGGCCGAGCATGAGGCGTGGCGCGATTATCTGCGCAGCCGCGAAGTGGAATGCACTGACGTCTTCGAGCGCAGCGGATTTCGATCGATCTACTGCCGCGATCCCGACGGAAACATCGTCGAGATCGCTACGCGTGGGCCGGGATTCGCCCCGGCCCACGCGTACTGATCTCCTCAGCGCACAGCGCTACCCCAGCCGGCGCCGGCCAGAGCCAGACTCTCGAGTTCCTCTACTTCGCCGTTGAGCCGGGCGGCCAGTTGTCGCCGCTGGCGGTCGGTCATCGAGCCGATCGTCTTGGTTTCGACCATCGGCAGAGCCGAAAGGAACCGGCGGCAACGGGTACGCCCCCACCTGTGCTGGCTGGCCAGCAGATCGCCGATGGTCATGCTCTCGGCTTCCCACGGGCATTCCAGCACCACTTCCGCCACGGGCAGCTCGCCGTCGGCGACTCGTCGCTTCAACTCTGCTCGTGCCAGCCGGACCCGATTGGCCTGCTCCAACGCGCGTAGATGCTGAGGCGCCGTGCGAGCGCTCGCTGTGTTCATCGAACCTCCCCCTGCGTTGCGCTCGACTCAGCGCGACGCTGTTGACTGCTCCCTCGGAGGGATCTTCTCCCTGACCCCCTGACCGGAGCGGCAGGCTAGGTCTTGAGCGAGTGCTCGGCAACACTTCGTGAGGGGTTCGTTCGCAAAAAGCGGGTGATTCGTTGCCTTGAACGAGTTCGAGCGTTCGCGACTTGACGCTGGCTCAGCGTGGCGCCGGCAGCGGGCCGTGCTCGGCCTCGAAGTCACGCTTGACCCGGGCGAAACCGTCGAGCGCCTCGTCCAGCGTGGCGTGATCGTGAGTCGCCATGACGCTCGTGCGTAGTAGGGCCGAGCCCGGGGCGACAGCCGGATGAAGCGCCACATTGACGTAAATGCCCGCGTCGAACAGCGCGCGCCAGAGCAAAACCGCCTTCCAGTCGTCGCCGACGCGCACCGGCACGATTGGCGTCGTGACCGACGAGTCGTCGGGCAGCGGCTGCGCGCCGACGACATCGAACCCGAGCTCGCGCAGGCCGCGGTTGAGGTAGGCCGCGTTGCCCAGCACCCGGGCGAACAGGTCCGGGCCTTCGGCGGAGCGCACGATGCGCAACGCGCTCAGGGCCGCGCCGACGGCGGCCGGAACGCCCGACGCCGTGAATAGAAAAGCGCGTGAGTGCACCCGCAGGAAGTCGATAACTTCGGCGCTGCCGGCAAGAAAGCCGCCGCACGACGCGAGGCTCTTGGAGAAGGTCCCCATTCGCAGGTCGACGGCAGCTTCGATCCCGAGCAGCTCGGCCGCGCCGGCGCCACGACGGCCAAGGACGCCCGCCGCGTGCGCTTCGTCGACCATCAAGCGCGCGCCGTGGGCCTTGGCCAGCGCGGCAATCTCAGGTAGGGGCGCGATGTCGCCTTCCATCGAGAAGACGCCGTCGACGACTATGAGCACGCCGCCGTCTTGCTCGCCCCCGGTCTCGGCAGCGGCGCGCTGAAGCTGGCTTTCGAGCTTGTCGAGGCGTCCGTGGCGAAATGGGCGCAGCTTCGCGCGCGACAGCAGGCAGCCGTCGAGGATCGAGGCGTGGTCGGCGGAATCGGCTATCACCGTGTCGCCGGGCCCCAAGAGGGTTCCGAGGCCGCCGACATTGGCCTGGTGGCCGGTGGTGAAGACGATCGCGTCTTCGGTCCCCATCCAGTCGGCGAGCTCACGTTCGAGCTCTAAGTGCAGATCGAGCGTGCCGTTGAGCAGCCGCGAGCCTGTCAGCCCGGTGCCGTAGCGCTCGAGCGCGTCGCGTGCTCCGGCGATCACGCGCGGATCGCCGGTCAGCCCGAGGTAGTTGTTGGAGCCGAGCATGATCCGCGCGGCCCCTTCCATCTCCACCACGGGACCGGCCGGCCCCTCCAGCCGGCGAAAGTACGGCAGCAGATCGGCTGCGCGCGCGGCTTGCAGTTGCTCGAGGCGCTCGTGACCGCGGACCTTGTCGAAGACGTCGTTGGCGGTGGGCATATAGGGTCCTCGCCGTGTCCAGGCTACGCGTCGAGCCAGTTCATTCTAAGGCCCAGCTTCGCGCGTTCATCCGGCTTCCCTTCCGCTTGTATGCCGATGAGCCGAATTGGGTTGCGCCGCTGATCCTGGAGCGCAAGCGGTTTCTCGACCGCTCGCGCAACCCCTTTTTCGACCACGCGCAAGCGGAGTACTTTCTCGCCCTTCGTGACGGGAAGGTCGTCGGTCGCATCACCGCGCAAGTCGACGAGCGTTTCCAGGCGTTCCAGCAGAACAAGTGGGGCTTCTTCGGCTTCTTCGACGCAGAAGACGATCCCGAAGTAGCTCAGTTGTTGCTGGACACCGCGGGCCGCTGGCTGACCGCCAAAGGCTGCGACCGGATGGTCGGGCCGTGTGACTTCACCACCAACGATCCCTGCGGCGTGCTGATCGAAGGCTTCGAGCGTATGCCGCTCGTGCTTCAGCCCTACAACCACCGTTACTACCCCGGATTGATCGAGCAGGCCGGGCTTGCCAAGGCGATGGACCTCTGGATGTGGGAAATCCAGATTTCCGACCGCGCCAAGGTCCACCCGGCGATCTTCGAAGTCGCCGACAAGCTGCCCGAACACGGCGTCACGGTCCGCCCGATGCGCAAGCGCGAGCTCGACGCCGAAGTCGCGCGCTTTGTCGGGGTCTACCACTCGGCGTGGGAGAAGAACTGGGGCTTCGTCCCGCTCACCGATGCCGAAGTGCGCCACTACGCCAAGGACCTCAAGCCGATCCTCAGCGAGGACTGGGCGTTTCTGGCCGAGAAAGACGGCGAAGTGGTCGGCGCCGCCCTGACGTTGCCCGACTTCAACGAGGTGCTCGTGCATCTCAACGGCCGGTTGCTGCCTTTCGGCTGGCTCAAGGCGTTGTATTGGCGGCGAAAGATCTCGCGCGTGCGGCAGTTCGCGCTGGGCGTCAAACCGGAATTCCAGCACCTGGGGATCGCGGCGCGCCTGTACACCGTCCATTTCGAGGCGGCGGAGAAGACCGGCATCCATCTGGCCGAGCTGGGCTGGATCCTGGAGACCAACGACCCGATCAACCGGGCGCTGGAAGGACTGAACGGACGCATCGTGCGGCGCTACCGCCTGTACGACCGCGCGCTCTCTGACTGACACGCGCGCGTTTGCTTCAGCGTCCCGGCTATTTTGTCGGCATGCGACGCACGGACGTGTTGAAAGCTTCTCCGCCCATGTTCCGGTCGCGGGTGCTCGACTCGTTCACGCGCGTCCATCCAGCAGTGCCGGTGCTCATCTTCGCTCCCGCGATCGTTTGGCTGGCTCTGACCGGCACGCAGCGCGTGGGGATCGGCATGACGGCCTTGCTTGCCGCCGTCGGCTACCTCGCCTGGACGCTGACGGAGTACTGGCTTCACCGCGTCGTCTTTCACTTCGAGCCCCGGCACCCGTTGGGGCGGCGCCTGCACTGGATGATGCACGGCGTCCACCACGATCACCCCAACGACCGCCTGCGCCTGGTCATGCCGCCATCGGTCAGCGTGCCCCTGGCGCTTGCCTTCGGCGCCTTGTTCTGGGTTGTGCTCGGAAGCGCTGCGGCCCCCGCCTTCATGGCTGGGTTCTCCGCGGGCTACCTGGCGTACGACATGATTCATTACCACGTGCACCACCACTCCCCGCGGACGCGGGTTGGGCGTAGGTTGCGCGAGCTGCACATGCGTCACCACTTCCAGGACCACGACACGGCCTTCGGGGTCAGTGCGCCCTGGTGGGACCGCGTGTTCGGCACAGCTGCGCCATCGTCGAAGCGCCCCAGCGGTGTTTTGAAGTCCTAACTGCTGCGGTCCTGCTGTCAACCGCTGACACGCGGGCGTCCTGCCGGTCCGTCATGCTGTGTACGGCGTGAGCGAGATTCCCAAAACCGAAGCCGAAGTCGTCGAAGGCGTGCTGGTCCCCGCTCGGTCTGTGCAGGCTCATACGGTCCTGCGCGCGCCGACGGCCGTGCGGGCAGCGCCGCGTCAGGCCGCCGCTCTCGCCGCGACCAGCTTCGTGGCGGGTGCGGCAACGGCCGCTTTCGTCGCGCACAAGGCGCCGCGTCTAGGCGGGCGGCGCCGCTCCCGGCGCAAGGGTGTCGTCGGCGAGATTCTTTCGAGCAATTCTTTTCTCGTCGACGTCCATCTCGTCCGCCGGAGTTGACCGGGCTGGTGACGGCTGAGTCGGTTGCCGCTCGCGACCCTGCGAGGCAATCAAGCTGGCGGGTGCAAGTACGTGAAGTAGTGAACCCCGTGTCGCCTTTCCGGCTTCCGTGTGCCAGCGGGGACGGCTTGCTGCGGCGTCGCGGTCCCGGCTTGCAACGACTTCTCCACGTAGGCGACGAAGCCGTAGTGGTCGCGGTCGCCCAGGCGGCTGACGGCGGAGTGGTCTTCGCCGTTCGGAGCCAGTCCGAGCAGGGGGCCCGGGGCGGGCTCGAGCGAATGCGCTTTGCCACCGGCGTGGACGACGACTTACGTGAATTTCATGCGACCTTCTGGCGCGATCCGCTCCTTGGACGCGCGATCCGCGCCAACCCGTGCTTACGTCCGCGACGCCGGCCCGGTCGATTCGAGACCTTGGTCGCGGCGATCACCGAGCAGTTGATCGACATCGAGCGCGCCATCGGGATTCAGCGCCGGTTGATCTCCACGTGCGGGCGTCGCTGCCCCGAAACCGGACTGCGGGATGCGCCGAGCGCGGGCGCGATCGCTGACGTGTCGCCGGCCCGGCTGGCTTCTTTCGGCCTCGCTGAGACCCGTGCCCTCACGCTGCGCCGGGCGGCGCGCGAAGTGGCCGCCGGCCGTATCGATCTTGCGGGTCCTCACGAGCGAGTTTGGGACGCGCTGCGGCGGCTGCCGGGAATCGGATCCTGGACGGTCGAGTACTTGGCGCTCTACGGACATGGGCGCTATGACCAGGTGCCGGCCGGAGATCTCGGCTTCCTCAAACTCGTCGGCCGGCTCACGACGGGGCGCCCGCGTGCCCGCGCTGACGAAGCGGGAGTGCGCGAGTTCTTCGAGCCCTACGGCCGCTGGCGCGGACTCGCGGGGGAGTACCTGATGTGGGCGGGCCGGCAGGGACTGCTCGTGACGGCCGGGCGCAGTACGCCCGGCCGTCACGTAGCCAGCTGAAGGTCGGGCCAGTCCTTTCGACCGCGGCCGGGCCAGCGTAGGGTAGCCCCCGGCGCTACTCGAAACCGGCCGTGCCGGGATCAAGTCCCTCGCCCGGAAGGAATTCGTTGGTCATGGCCGCAGAACCATCGGGCCTTTCCTCCAGCAGATCGTTTTCGTACATCCAGTTGCCGTACACGTCCCATTCCTTCGGGTCTTGCCATCCGAAGGAATGTTCTTCGTCGTCGGGAAAGAACAACGGCGTCGTCGTCTTGACCACCGCGCTTTGCAGCTCTTTCTCAAGGCCGGGGTCTGCCTTGAGCAGAGCGTTCACGCCAACCTCCGGATTCTCGCGCAGCTTCTGATGGCCGCGCGCGGTGGCGAGCAAAAAGCGCCGGATCTTGTTTGAGCCCTCTTGATCGAGCGCTTTACGGGCCGAGACGAAGATGAGCTCGTTGTAAGTCGGCACGCCGAGCTGATCGATGCGCAGGATGACCGGGTCGCGACCGCGCAGCTTCAGATCGGTGCCCTCGTAGTTCCAGAAAGAGCCGAGACTGGCGTCGGCTCGGCCTGACAGCATCGCTTGCGTCAAATTGAAGCCGACGTTGACTTCTTTGACCGAATCCGGATCGATGCCGACGTCCTTGACGATGGTCTTCAGATAGGCGGAGTGGTACGGAATGCCGCCCGTCGCGACAGTCTTGCCTTCGAGGTCATCAACATCCTTGACCGTTCCGTCGCCCAGGGCCATCAGCGACGTCAGCGGCACCTGGACAAGCGCTCCCACGGAGACCAGCGGCGTTTCCTTGTCACGCGCCAGCAGGAGGTCGGGCTCATAGGAGATCGCCAGGTCTGCGCGGCCGGCTTGCAGCAGCTTCAGCGGGGCGGAGCGATCCGGCGGCGCCTCGATCTCGACGTCCAAGCCCGCTTTCGCGTACTCGCCCGTCGCTTGTGCGGCGTAGATGCCGGCATGGTCGGCGTTGGGGAAGTAGTCGAGCATCAGGGTGAGCTTCTCCTGCTGCGGGGGCGCATCCGACGCGGCGGTCGGTTCCTCCTTCTCACCACACGCGGCGAGCGGCACGCCGATGGTCAGGGCGGCGGCCAGCGCGAACAAGCGTCTGAGTTTCAGGCGGTTCATGTGTCTCCAGGTCGGTTCCGGGGAGTCCAATCCACGACGCGCCGCTCGAGTAGCGAGAACGTTCCGTAGATGGCGATGGCAAGCAGAAAGAGCAACAGCGTCGCGGCGAAGGCCCGGGCCGTCTCGGGCTGGCCCCCGGCGACCAGCACGGCGTGGCCGAGGCCCCGGTCAGAGCCGGCCCACTCGGCGAACACCGCGCCGATCACCGCGACAGCAGCGGCGATCTTGATGCCGGTGAAAGTTGGCGGCAGAGCAGACGGGGCTTCCAGCGGCGCGATCACCGGGACCGGCACCGCTTGCGAACCGATGACGAGCGGGCGCAGCGCCGCACGCACCGGCGCCCACAAGTGCATGGCAACGCCGAGTGTGGCTCCCAGTGCCACGGCGGCGGCGAGGCCGAGCACCACCTCGTAGCTCGTGGTCAAGGGGTCGTCACCGAGCAGCGAGCGATCAAGCCACAGCGATTCCGCGATCTGCGTGGGGGAGGGGAGGATCAGCGCGTCGACGGCGCCGCCCCGAACGCTCAGCTCCCACACGACGAGCACGACGACAAGCAGCGCAGCGGCGATCACTTTCCGCTTCCCAGTGCGCGCAAGGCGCGTTCGCGCAGTTCCACGACGGCGGAATCGAGGCGGTCGCGCGGACGTCTCAGTTCGACTTCGAGCGTCTGGACTACTCGCCCCGGCCACCCGGAAACAGCACGAGTGCGATCGGCGAGCACGGCCGCCTCTTCGACGTCGTGGGTGACGAGCAGGACGGTGCGCGGCTCGTGGGTCAGCGCGTCGGCCAGCCACGCCTGCATCTGTGCTGGCGTGATGGCGTCCAGCGCACCAACCGGCTCGTCGAGACAGAGCATTGGCCGTCCTGAAAGCAGAGTCCGGAGAAAGGCAACGCGGTGGCGCATACCGCCTGACAGCTCGCTCGGGCGCGCTTGCTCGAACCCTTCGAGCCCAAACACGTCGAAGTGCGCTTGCGCGGCGGTGCGTGCCTCGGCACGGGGAATCCCGTTCGCGCGCATGATCGGACCGGCGTTGTCGAGTGCGCTCAGCCACGGCAACAGCGCATCGCGCTGAGGCATCAAGGCGGCTGGATCACTTGACACCACGCCTACGTCTGGGCTCTGCAACCCGCAGACCCACTCCAGCAGCGTCGACTTGCCACAGCCGCTCGGGCCCACGATTGCCACGATCTCGTGCGGGGTCGCGCGCAACGAAAGCCCGCCAAGCGCTCGGGTGTCACCAAACGCCTTGTGCGGTTCGGTGACGAGCACGCCATCGCCGGTAACGGCACCGGTGCGGTTCGAGGCGGCCTGGGGCACGCTGTGACTGCTCATCACTCCCTTCGCGGGCATTACCCCACAGGTTCGAAGGGTCAGCGCCGGGTGCTTCTCGGGCGCTATCTCAGCCGGCCATCCCGCCAGCACCCGTGAGTTTGCTCGCACTCGAATCCTACAACCGCTGACGCCATCGTCACCGGGGCTGGCGCGTCAACTCCTTGACGAAGTCCTCCAGATGCGTGGCACTCCAGCACTCGTGCACACGGCAATGCGGTTCATAAGCTCCTATCACCGAGTCCCCGTGGTTCCAGTAGAGCCGTGGCTCAGGGTTCAGCCAGAAGGCGCGGCCGGCCCGTTCGGCCAGCGCTTCGAAGGCGGCAATCCCTGGATCGCGACCGTTGGCGCGGGCATCGCCGAGCACGATCAGCGTCGCCCCCGGGTGCAGCTGTTCGCCGGCCAGCGAAAGCAGTTCAGACCAGACGCGACCGTAGTCGGTGTAACCGGAGACGTCCACCACTCCGGCGTCCCTGGAGATCGCTTCAGAGACGGCGGAAAAGGACTTCTCGCGGGCGAACAAGTCGGTGACTTCAGAGATCCGCTCGACGAAAACGAACGAGCGCATCCTGCGAAAGGAGTCATGCAGCGCGTGCAGCACCGAAAGAAAGAACACGGATGCCGAGCTGACCGAAGTCGACACGTCGCAGATCACGAACAGTTCGGGCCGGCGCGGACGTTGCGGCCGGTAGCGAACGTCGACCGGAACCCCACCGGTTTGCAGCGATGCGCGCATGGTACGGCGCACGTCCACGTGCGCATGGCGGTGGCTACCGCGCAATTCATGCCCCTGGCTGGCCAGGCGGCGGCGCAGTTGAGCGACGACGCGGTGTACCGCGGCGAGATCAGCCGACGGGCCGGTCGGTAGTGCCCGCGCCAGCTCGGTCAGCGGCCGCGACGCCGGCAACCGGCCGGTGCGCTGGATCTGCGCGTGCTGGAGCTCGCGGCGGATCAGCGCGTCGAAGTGCCGTGCTTGCTCCCGGCTCAAGGTGCCGTGGCTGTCCGGTTGCGGTGCGTCGCCGTGCTGTCCGCGACCGTGCAGCTCTCCGGTCAAGTCGAGCTCCCGGCGGATCCGCTGAACATCAACTCCGAGGACTCCAGAGCCGGATCGCAGTCGGCCCAGCGTCGCAACGGTCAAGCGGGCGAGGTCACGTAGAGCCGACTCGTCGCCCTCTCGCAAGGCCCGGGCGATCCGCTCGCGCAGCTCCCGCAAATCGATTGCCGGCACGCCTTCGGCGTATTCAAAGTTCTCCGGCGCAGCCGCCGCAGACGCCGGCAGGCGCAGTGCCTCGCCCTCGACTTGACGGTCAAGGTAAGCGTCGAAGACGAGGTCGAAGATCCGGCGGTCTTCGGGAGATTTGGCCAGGGTGGCGGCGAGGGCCCCGTGAAATTCTTCGCGCGATCGCCAGCTGACGTGCTCGAGCGCGGCCAAGGCGTCCATCAGCTCGGACGTCCCGATGGCCAAACCCTCCGCCCGCAACCGCCCGGTCAGCTCGACGACGCGAACGTCGAAGCCGGCACGGTTGCGCGCGGGCTCGCGGTCGCCGTCCGTCACCGACGGGTGGACAGCAGTCAAGCCGCGGTGCCGTGCTCGGTCTGCAAGTGCACGCCGACGCGCTCGGCCACCAGCGCCAGATCCGTGCGGTGCTTGACGATCACCGACATCGTCTGCCCGAACACTTCCGCAGTGATCTCGTTGGCCCCGAGCAGGACAAGCGCTCGCGCCCAATCGATCGACTCTGCCAACGATGGCGGCTTGCGCAGATCGAGCTCGCGCACCAGCTCCGTGACTTCGACGAGCTTGCGAGAGACGCGCTCAGGAAGCTCAGGTGCGTGCAGGCGCACGATCTCCAACTCACGCTCGCGCGCCGGGTAGTCGAGCCACAGGTACAGGCAGCGGCGTTTGAGGGCTTCGGTGAGCTCGCGGGTGTGATTGGACGTCAGCACAACCACGGGATGCGTTCTCGCGCTCACGCGGCCGAGCTCGGGAATCGTGATCTGAAAATCTGACAGGAGCTCGAGCAACATCGCTTCGAACTCCTGGTCGGTCTTGTCGATCTCGTCGATCAGCAACACAACGGGTTGGGGGGACGAGATGGCGGCGAGCAACGGCCGCTCGAGCAGAAACTCGGGACCGAAGATGTCCTCTTGCACCGATTGCCAGCCGGCGGCCTGGCCGCCGTCGGTGCCAGCCCCACCTTCGGCTTGGATGCGCAGAAGCTGTTTGCGGTAGTTCCACTCGTACAGCGCCTTGGCTTCGTCGAGGCCCTCGTAGCACTGAAGCCGCACGAGTTCGCGGTCGAGCACGCGAGCGAGCGCCTTGGCGAGTTCGGTCTTGCCCACGCCGGCTGGTCCTTCGACCAGGACCGGCTTGTCGAGGCGCGTGGCCAAGAAAGCGACAAGCGCGGTGGAGTCGTCGGCCAAGTAGCCGGCCTGCTCCAAGCGGTCGGCAAGATCCTTCGGCGAGGCGGAGTCAGCGACCACCGGCGGGAGTCTAGGCGCCGATATCGCGGCGGCCTGGGACAATGAAGCCAATGAAGACGCTCGCTTTCATCACGCAGGGACAATCCGACTACGAGGATCGCCTGCGCGAGCTGCTCGACTCCACGGGCATAGACCCGCATGAGTTCGAGGGTCTCGACTACTTCGGGCTGCTGCCCTTCTTCGTCATCGCGGGCGCTTCGATCCGTACCGAAGCGCACACCCACGGTGATCACGTGCACGCGACCGGCATCTATGTGGAAGTGCCGGAGGAGCTCGAAGGCGGCTTCTACGCGACGCTGCCGCTGCTGCTCGAAGACGCCTACGAGGAAGAAGACGAGGACGGCGAGTAGCGCGCTGTGTCGCCTAGCGCGCCCGCTTAACTTCAGCGGGCGGCTTGCGTCGTCCCGCGGGCGGCTTGCGTCGCGGTGGCAACGGCTTCGCATGCACGGTGGCTTCGGCCACCCCGCGGTTGCCGGCCAGGTCGACGGCGCCGTATGCGATGTCATAGGACAGCGCACGGCGGCTTCGCGGCGGCGTGAAAGGCGAAAAGTGCGGCCCGCGTCGCAACGTTCCCAAGGAACGCTTCATCACCACTCGCGATCCGCGCCTGATCTCGACATCGACGTGAGACATCTTTGAGAGATCGAAGAACAGCCGGGTGGGATGGCCCGAGCGTAGCCTCGGCTTCTTGATGGTCATCGTCGGCGGTTGCGTCAGGTAGGAGGCAAAACGCGCCTCGCCGTCGCAGTAGTAAGGCTCGCTCGTGCGCGTGCACAGCTTGTCCAAGAAGCCGACGACGAGCTTGTGGTATTCGAGCGTCGCTTCCTGGGACACACGGCCCAGTGAGTACAGCGACCATGCGCCCGTGTCGGCAAGGGTTATCTCGCTTTCGGCAGCACGGTCGCCATCGTCGAAGAGGTCCACGGCGCGTGGATCGCCGCTGAAGGTGGCGAAGTCGTGCAAGCCGACCAGCGACTGCATGAAGCCGTTGAGCACCCGCAGCTGTGGGTCGCCGGAATACAACAGGTAGTGGGCCCCTTCGCCGGAGGAAACCCGGACGCCTACGGGCGGCGGCTGTTCGAAGATCTCCAAGCCGCGGGTCGCGAGCGGCAGCACTTCCTCGGCGCGACCTAGACGCGTCGACGAGCGCGCAAGCGCCTGCAAAGCCGTGGCTTGGGCCATGCCGCTGACCCACGGGGCGCGCGCAGGCCCGAACGTGAAGTAGTACTCCCACGCGACTCCACCGCCGCGCTCGACCGCGAGCGGCAGGAGCTCGTCCAGCAGGGCTTCCATCTGCGTCCGGTAGCGCCGGCCGCCCATCCAGAAGCCGTTGAGCCGCCCGAAGTTGGCCAGTGGATGCAGTTGCAAGCCGCTGCCCGGCATGTACTGCCAGATCAGCTCAGAGCCCGCGAATTGCACTCGCTGACGCGGCGAAAGCAGTGGGCCTGTGGTCCACCATTCGCGATTGCCTTCGAGGATCAGCCACAGCGGTTCCAGCCGGCTGTGGGTCAGCCGGCGCTCGGCGGCCATCCGGTCAATAAGCGCCACGACGGCTGCCATCTCGAGCTTGCGACGGCCCTGGAGGCGCCGCGTCAGAGCACGCGCGTCCTTCAAGGCGGCGAGGCGCTCGTCGTGCTCTTCGAGCGTGATTCGGCCTTCTTCGAGCAGCCGCGCGAGCTCTGTCCCCACCGTGACGCGGGTCTGGGCGCTCCGGGCCCGTGCCGGCGTCGGAGCGCTGGGCCGCGAGGGCCGCGAGGGCGGCGAGGGCCGCGAACCGAAGGGTGCCAGCTCCGTCACGTCGGCGGCAGCAGCCGGCGACTGTGCCAGCGTGCCGATGCGGTCTTGCACCCGCTGCACGCGGCCGTCGGAAGACAAGACGATGATCTGCTCGGCTGCCGCGGGAGCGGCGGCGCACACCAGCACGGCAAGACTTGTCAGCAGGAAAAGGACAAGCTGCCGGAAGCGCAGCAAGAAGGATTTGAGAGTCACGATGAGAGAAATCCGAATGCTAGGGTCGCGAGCAGGTAGACGGCGTGCAGCATGTTGCGGCAAGCGGCGTGCCGGATCCTGGCATCAACACCCGCCAAGTCGCGAAGGATCGCTTCTCATGCCCGCTCGCTTGCTTCCCGTTCTTGCCGCAGCTCTGCTGACGCTGGTTTTCGCCGCTTGCGGTGGCAATTCCGAAGACCCTAACGCGGTGCTGGAGGAGACGTTCTCCGGCGACAAGGAAATCACGTCAGGTCGGCTCCAGCTGGATCTCAGCGCCGACGTGAAGGGAACGGGCCGGGTGCAGGGTCCCGTGTCCCTCAAGCTCGACGGGCCCTTCGACAAGGACGGCGACAACATGCCGCAGTTCGACCTCGAAGGAACGGTCGCGGGTAACGGGATGACGTACGAGGTGGGAGCCGCTTCGACCGGCGAGAAGGGCTTCGTCCTCTTTGAGACTGAGGAGTACGTCCTCGCGCAGCAGACTTTCGAGCACTTCAAGCGGTCCTACGACCGGGCGCAGCGCAAGCATGCCGGCAAGAACGCCGCCGGCGAGCTTGCAGCTCTCGGAATCGACCCGCGCAAGTGGCTGCGCAACGTCCAGAACGAGGGCCAGGCCGATGTTGGTGGGGTCGAGACGATCAAGATCACCGGCGATGTAGACGTTGCACAACTCCTCGACGATCTCGGCAAGGCAAAAGCGCGCGGCGATGACGAGAAGTCAAAGCGCGATCCCGACGACAGACACGGCCGATCGAGCGGGGAGCACAAGCGGGAGCTCGACCAGGCGGTCAAGTCGGCGCGCGTGGAGCTCTACACCGGCAAGGACGACAAGATTCTGCGGCGCATCTTCTTCGACGCTGACGTGGTCGCACCTGCGGGAGAGGAAGATTTCGAGTCTGCCGACGTGAAGTTCGACTACTCGATCCTGGAAGTCAACGAGCCGCAGAAGATCACCGAGCCGGCCGAAGCTCGTCCCTTCAACGAACTCGCCGACCAGCTGCGCGGCCTTGGCTTGGGTGTCGGCCGGTCGACTTCTGACGGGCGCACCACCCGCTAGCGGACGTCGCCGGTCCGGCGAGGCTTGCGGGGGGACCGGCCCGCCGATCGCTGTTTCGGCGAGGGTTCCCGAGACCCGGCCGGCTAGTCCTCGTCGGCGTCGTTGAAACCTGCGGAACGGAAGTCGTCTTCTTCAACGACGTCTTCGTCGTCGTCGGCATCGTGCAGCGGGGCGCTGTTGCCGCGGCCGGCGCGCAGCTGTAGCCGCTCGAGCATCTCGTCGCGGCGGGTCTCGTCGACGGCGACATCGTCGGACACCAGCAGCCAGTCGCCGTCTGCATCGCTGTCGGCGAAGAGCTCGGCGTCGATCGTCGCAGAGTCGTCGACGACGATGACGACTTCGGTGTCCGGGTTCACGTACGTGCCCGGGCGGTTGTGGAGCTCGTCGAGCTCAAAGCGGCGTGGATCGGCCATCGGCGCCAATGTACCCGGGCCGCCCGGGAATACGCCGTCACGCCCAAACAGGAGGTAGGTCGAGTGTCAGAGCGTGCTCGAGATGGCGGAGGTACTCAGCACGCGAGGACTCGATTACTCCCAGCGACGCCAGGTGGTTCGTTTGCCATTGCACGTCGAGCAGGCGGCCGCTTGATCCGCCTGCGCCGAGCAAGTCGACCAGAGCGACGAGCGCCGCCTTGGAGGCATCGGTCGCCCGGTGAAACATCGATTCACCCGCGAACAAGCCGCCGATCGCCACTCCATACAAGCCGCCGGCCAGCTGACCTTGGTCGTCGAACGCCTCGACGCTGTGCGCCCAGCCCAATGCATGAAGCTCCAGGTAGGCCAAGCGCATCCTTTGTGTGATCCATCCGTTGGGGCGAGCTGGATCGGCGCACGCTTCGAGCACTTCGGCAAAAGCCGTGTCGACACGGATCTCGTAGCGCTTGAGCGAGCGTCGCAGCGACCGCGTCACGCGCAAGCCGTGGATCGGCAGGATGCCGCGGGGCTCGGGCGACCACCAGACCATCGGTCCCCCTCGGCCGACCGGCATCGGGAAGATGCCGGCGCGATAGGCGGCCAGCAGCGTGCCTGGCGCCAGATCGGCGCCGATGGCCACGATGCCGTCGGAATCGGCCGTCGCTGCGGAAGGGAAATCCCACTCCGTGGGGGCTGGCTCGGTCGGCATCGTCGTCGTCTTGTGCATGCCCGCCAATGCCGGACGTCATGTGAGTGGGCTAGCTTCCCCGCCATGTTCGTGTTCAAGGCCGCCGTCATCGGCGCCGGAGTAATGGGCGCTCAGATCGCCCAAGTGATCGCGGCGGCCGCCGATCTGCCGGTGGTCGTCAAGGATCTGGACCGGGAAAGGGCTCAAGCCGGAGTTGCGGAAGCCATCGCGGTCACCGAGCGCCGTGCCGAGCGCTGGGTGCAGCGTGCAACAGCAACGCGCGAGCAAGCGCAGTGGCGAGTGCAGCGCGTTCGCGAGTTGTTGCATGCCACGGATTCCTACGAGGATCTTCGCGATGTCGACTTGGTGATCGAAGCGGTGCCCGAGGACTTGCCGGCCAAGCAACAAGTCTTCGCCGAGCTCGATGCTCATACGCCGGGCCACGCCTTGCTGGCTACCAACACTTCTTCGCTGTCGGTCATGTCCATCGCCGACGCCGTGTCGCCGTCGCGCCGCAGCCGCGTCTTGGGCTTGCACTTCTTCTGGCCGGCGGCCGCGATGCGCGTCGTCGAAGTGGTTGCCAGCGAAGACACTTCGCCGGAAGCCGTTCAAGCCGCCGCGAACTTCGTACAACAGGCGCGCAAGGCGCCGATCCGCTCTCTGGACTCGCCTGGCTTCGTGGTCAACCGCATCCTCGGCTCGATGAACTCGGAGTTGTGGGCGTTTCAAGAGCAATCGGCAACGGCGCCGGCCGAGATCGACGACGCCGTGCGGGCGTCTGGCCTGCTGCCCATGGGGCCGTTCGAGGTGGCCGATCAGATCGGCCTGGACACGGTCGTCCGTGTTGCACGCGAATTGCAGGAGGCTCACGGCAACCGCTACGGCGTCCACGCAGGAATGCTCGAATTGATCCAGCAGGGCCACCTTGGCGCCAAGACCGGCAGGGGCTTTTATGAGCACTGAATTGACCGACGACCTCCGCGGATTGCCAGAACGCGCCTACCTCAAGGCGTTCGCCGAGGCCTGCCGGGTGGTCGAAGAGGGTCTCGCCGGCGTGCGCGAGATCGATCTCGCCATGTCACAGGGCATCGGCATGGCACCCGGTCCTTTCGCTCGCGCCGACGCGCGCGGGCTTGACAACGTGCTCAGCGCCCTGGAGCAAGCGGCGCAGATGTGGGGCGAGTCCTTCTCGCCTCCCGTGATCCTGCGACGGCTGGTGGCCCAACGCCGGCTTGGTGTGGTCACCGGCCAGGGCTTTTACCCCTACGCCCAGCCCGAGCCGGGCTACGAAGCGGCGCGCGTCAAGCTCGACATGCGCGACGACGTGGCGGTCCTCTGGCTCGACAACCCGCCGGCCAACGTCTTGTCTCCTGAAGTGGTTGACGAGCTTTGGTCCGCCTGGCAGGAAGTCGAGAGCCACCGCCGCGTGCGCGCGATGGTGATCGCGTCAGCCAATCCTGCGCTGTTCTGCGCGGGCGCCGACATCACCCGCTTCGGCGGCATCGACGAGCGCGGCGCGCGTCGGATCGTCGACCGCATGCATGAGCTGCTGCGGGCGTGGGAGCACTCCGGAACCATGACGATCGCCGCGATCAACGGACTGGCCGTCGGCGGTGGATGTGAGCTGGTGATGGCTTGCGACGTCCGGATCGCCACCTACTCGGCGAGCTTCGGGCAGCCGGAAGTCAAGCTCGGGATCATGCCCGGCTTCGGGGGCAGCCAGCGCCTTCCGCGCCTGGTCGGGCATGCCAAGGCGCTGGAGATGAACGCCACCGGCGAGTCGATTTCCGCCGAAGAGGCGTACGACGTGGGGCTGGTCAATCGCGTCGTGGAAGACCACGAACTGTTTGACTCGACTTTACGCTGGGCGCGCAAACTCGGTCAGCAGGCTCCGCTGGCCCTGCGCGAGCTCAAGTTGGCCTCCTATGAAGGCGATCTCGATCGCGGCATCGCGGCCGAGAAAGTCGGCTTCGCCACGCTCGTCGATTCCGAAGACGCTCAAGAGGGCGTGGCAGCGTTCCTGGAAAAGCGCTCCCCACGATTCCGCGGTCGCTGACGTCCACAACGGCTGCTGGCGAGCACACCCACACAGTCTCAGGCGCGATATCCGTGGTGCAGCCGAGCGAGTGCGGCATCGATGGAGCCGAGCGAGTGCGGCATCGATGGAGCCAAACGAGTGCGGCATCGATGGAGCCAAGGTGCCCCAATCGCTGTTCGGGCGACGTTGACTGCGGGTACTGCTCGCGCTCATGGGATTAGTCCAGATCAACGTCGCTCCCGGCGTTCACCGCGTCGAAGACGCCTACGTGAACTGGTACCTCGTCGAGGGCGACAACGGGATCACCGTCGTCGACTCCGGGCTGCCGGCGTCTTGGCGCAGCCTGAAGTTCACGTTGCGCAAGCTCGGGCGCGATCTCGACGACCTCCGGGCGATAGTGCTCACCCACGCCCATTTCGATCACGTGGGATTCGCAGAGCGGGCGCGGCGGCAACTTGGAATAGCTGTCTGGGTGCATCCGGGAGACGCCGAGCTGACCGGACATCCTTGGCGCTATGAGAAGGAGCGCAACCCGTTGGGTTACGCCTGGCGCTCGCAGTGGCGGCGGACGATGGGGCGCATGGGTTCGGCCGGCGCCTTCTGGGTCAAGTCAATCGAAGAAGTCAGCCTCTTCGCCGACGGACAGCAGCTACCCGTGCCCGGAAATCCCGTGGTGGTCGCCACACCGGGCCACACGTTCGGGCACTGCTGCATGCATCTGCCCGACCGCAATGTGTTGATCGCCGGTGACGCCATCGTGACGCTCGATCCCTATACCGGCTTGCGCGGTCCTCGACTGGTGGCCCGAGCCGCTACCGCCGACAGCCGACAAGCGCTGTCTTCGCTCGACGCCATCGAAGCCACGGATGCGCAACTACTGCTCCCGGGACACGGCGAGCCGTTCCGCGGTGCCGCCCAAGCGGCGATGCTGGCACGGTCCGCCGGCTCGGCATAAGCTGATAGTCCGCGGTTCTCAAGTCCTCTGGAGGCAGCTCATGACCGAAGAAGAAGCTGAAAACGCCGGGGTGCTGCGCGAACGCGAGGGCGCCGAATCGCTTGGTGACGACTCCGAGTCGCTGCACGATCGAGAAGAAGCCGAGTCGCTGCGAGCGGACGCCGAGTCGCTGCGTGAGCGCCTCAACGCCGTGTCCTTGCGGCAGCGCATCACTCGTCAAGGTGAGGAGGCGCTGGGCAAGCTCGCTCAAGACCTGCTGGAGAACTCGCTTGTCAGCGGAACGATCTCGCGGGCCTTCGAGGCGCGCGAACGCGCGACGCAGGCCCAAGAGGCGGCCATGGGCGCGCTCAATCTCCCGTCGGCGGCCGACATCGAGCGCCTGACGCGGCGATTGCGGTCGGTCTCGCAGCGTCTGGAAGGCATCGAAGACGCGCTCGACAAGCTCGACCGCCGGCTCGAGGGCCTGGGGGGCGGGGAAACCAATGGTTCCGGGAACGCCCGGCTGACCGCCATCGAGACACAGCTGGCGAAGCTCGTCGGGGAGGTTTCGCATCTCTCGGCGCACTTGAACGCAACGCCATCCGCCCCGCCGCGCGAGCAGGAGCGCCTGCGCGTGGATCATGGCGACGCCACCGTCAGCGGGGACCCCGGGCAGATGCCGCAATCGCTGCCGGGACGCTGACGAGCAGTCTGGTCTGCTTCACGCCCCGAGCGCCGACGCCGCCAGCTGGCCGAGGCGCTCTTCGGCGGCGTGGAGGGCTTCCGTGGAGATGCGCCGGCGCGTGGCGCCGGCCAGCTCGTCGCTGACGACGAGAGCGCAACCGGCCGCGATTCCGTGACGGGCGGCCACCGCGAGGATGGCGGCGGCTTCCATTTCGACCGCGACGGCGCCTTGCTCCATCCAGCCGCTGGGACGACTCGGGTCCGGGTCGTAGAAGAGGTCGGCGCTCACGATCGTCGCTCGCCTGGCGGGTGATTCGGTTGCCGCCGACTCGAGCTTGGCGAGCAGGTGGGCATCCGGAAGCAGGAAGGGGTCCGCGCCGAGCAGCCGGCTCACGCCGTCGGCGGGCATTACGCGTTCAGCAATCAGGAGATCTCCCAGCGACAAGTCCGGTACGAGCGCGCCGCACGTCCCCACGCGCAAGAGCTGCTGAGCACCTAGAGCGATCAGCTCTTCGACGACGATCGCGGCGCTCGGACCACCCATGCCGGTGCTTTGAATCGTCAGCAGCGCCCCGTCGCGCGCGACGCCCGTATAGCCCCACAACCCGCGATGGTGGTTGAGCATCTGCGCCGGGGTCTCCACCAGCAGCTGGGCGAGCCGGAGGGCGCGGCCGGGATCGCCGGGAAGCAGGACGCGCTCTGCGACCGGAGCGCTGGGTCGCAGATGGATGGTCTCGGTCATCGGGCGCTCTCCGCGGGGCCGGTGTGAAAAGTAACTGGGGCGATTGACGTGCTCATCCAGTAGGAGTACACCTCAAGACACCGGCCGATCAGTGGGAAAGGCGTGAGTCTTCCTGCGAGGCGCTTCAAAGCGTCGGCGCGGCCAAGGAAGCGGGCCGCTCGCCCGCGCGGGCGGCGGGGCACCGGCTCCGCCGCCACACCTTCTCGCCCAGCAGCCGGCTGGGCGACCACGTTCGTTGGGTGGGCGCGGGCTCTGAGGCCGCCGTTTCTGCCTGGGCACGAGCTCAAATGGCCACACACGCTCATATTCGTGGTGCGCCCGCGCGATAGCGTCAGATCATGGCTGGCCCATCCGGCACGCACGCGCCCCGCTCTGCGCTCCAATCCGAGGCAGCCGTTTGCGCGACCGGCCTGCTGCAATCAGAGCACCCAGTCGTGGTCCTGTTCTCGGGCGGCGCGGACTCGGCCTGCCTGCTTGATCTTGCCGTCCGCATCGCAGGAGCGACGTTCGTGCACGCGCTGCATGTCAACTACGGGCTGCGACCGGATGCCGAGAGCGACGAGGAGCTCTGCCGCCAGCACTGCGCTCGCTTGGGCGACATCCCCTTGGCCGTTGTTCGCCCGAAAACCCGTCCCGATGGCAACGTCCAGGCGTGGGCGCGCCGGCAGCGCTACGACGCCGCGGCCCGCATTGCGGCCCCCATGAACGCGTGGGTGGCCACCGGGCACACCGCGTCTGACCAAGCCGAAACCGTCTTGTACCGGCTGGCCAGCGCGCCTGGGCGACGAGCGCTTCTGGGGATCAAGGCGCGTGACGGAAAGCTCGTGCGCCCGCTGCTCGGATTGCGACGGGCGGACACGGAGGCCTACTGCCGTGAGCGCGACCTTGCTTTCGCCGAAGACCCGAGCAACCGCGATCCCCGTTATGCGCGCAACCGCGTGCGCCACGAGCTGTTGAAAGCGTTACGGGCCATTCATCCCGCCGCCGAGGAAAACGTCTTGAGGACGTTGTCGGTGCTTCAAGACGAGGCTGTAGTGCTCGACGCGCTCGTCACTGCCACCCTCGCCCAACTGGGGAGCCCCGTGCGGGTTGAGCGTCTGATGGCCGTCGAGCCGGCGCTGCGGCGGCTGGTGCTGCAGAAGCTGGCCGACGAGGCGGCGGACGGCCACGCGCCCGCGGTCGGTCCACGCGCCGGCTAAATCCTTGCCTTGGGACCCCGGGGAGGCACGGCGCAGCTCGATCTGGGACGGGGCCTGCGTGTTGACGTGACTTACGGGGAGCTGAAGTTCTTGCGCACCGTGGCCGGCGGTGGGGCCGACGACGCAAGCGTCCGCTTGCAGCTGGCCGGCGGTGGGGCCGACGACTTGAGCGTCCGGCTCCGCGTTCCGGGCAGCGCCCGCTTCGGTGCCGGCACGGTGGTCTGCGAGGTGGGTGTGCGTGTGCCCTTGGCCGACGGGACGGTCAACGCGGCCGCGCTCGCGAAAGAGCTTGAAGTACGCCACTGGCGCCCCGGTGACAGGATGCGCCCGCTCGGGCTTTCCAGCAGCAAGAGCCTGCAAGACCTCTTCACGGACCGCAAAGTCCCGCGGGCGCAACGCGGGCGGCTGCCGATCGTCATCTCCGGCGGCCAGATCGCGTGGATCCCGGGGGTCGCGACCGGCGATGGCTTCCGCGTCGCCGACGAAGACACTCCGAGGGCACGACTGACCTGGGAGGAAGCTCAATACGATCCGCGCCATGGCTCCCCGTGACCCCGCCATCGCCGAGATGCTCGTTGAAGCCGACGAGCTTCAAAACCGAGTAAGGCAGCTCGGCGAGGAGATCTCGCGCGATTACGCCGACCGCGAGCAAGACCTCGTTCTGGTTTGCGTGCTCAAGGGCGCAGTGTTCTTTCTCTCAGACCTGATGCGCCAGATAACCGTTCCGTGCGAAGTCGATTTCATGGCCGTCGCCTCCTACGGGTCGGCGACCGCTTCCTCCGGCGTCGTTCGCATCCTCAAGGACCTCGACACGGCGATTCAGGACCGCGACGTGCTGATCGTCGAAGACATCGTCGATTCCGGCTTGACGCTCAGCTACCTGCTGCGCAACCTTCAGGCGCGCGGCCCTCGCTCGCTGGAAGTCTGTGCGTTGCTCACCAAGCCCGACCGGCGCAAGGTCGACCTGCCGGCGCGCTACATCGGATTCGAGATCCCCGACCGCTTTGCGATCGGATACGGACTCGACCACGTCGAGCGCTATCGCAACCTTCCCTACGTGGCCGCGCTCGCGGAGTGAAGCGTCCCAGGGCGCCGGCAGGGCGCCGAAGTCGCGCGCCAAGGTTCCGCCAGCCATAGAAAGGCGTGCCTGTACCGACAACCGCCAGGGCGCCGAAAGTGCCGTAACAAGGGACTACGACAGGCGTCCAGGCGCTCTGAAAGAGCGCCTTTGCCTTGCTACCCTCCCATCCCTTGCTTTCAGGTCGCCCCGTCGTCGCGCCCTCGAGGGCGTCAGCTTCTAGATGAGCCGGTTCTTCAAGAGCGCGGCCTTCCCGATCATCGTCGTGGTCGTGCTGGCGCTCGTCGCTTCCAAGTGGATCTCCGACAACCGGCGGGCCGACCCGCCGACGTTCTCGGGCTTCCTCCAGCAGCTCGACAGCGGCGCTGTCGACCGCGCGACGCTGCGAACCAAGGACAACTCGATCGACGTCCGCACCGATGACGGCAAGGAGTACGAAGTCGGCTATCCCGCCGACTACAGCGACAACCTCGTCCTGCGGCTGCGTGAAGCCGAGGACAAGAACCAGATCGAGACCTTCGACGTCAAGCCTGCGCGCACCAACGTGCTCGTGTCCGTGCTGACGTACGTCCTGCCGCTGCTGATCTTCTTCGGCTTCTGGATCTTCATCATGAACCAGGTCCAGGGCGGCGGCTCGAAAGTCATGTCGTTCGGCAAGTCCCGTGCCAAGCGCATGTCGGTCGACTCGCCGAAGATCTCCTTCCGCGACGTGGCGGGCGCCGACGAGGCGGTCGAAGAGCTCCACGAGATCAAGGAATTCCTCGAGAACCCGAAGAAGTTCCAGGCGCTCGGCGCCAGGATTCCGAAGGGTGTGCTGCTTTACGGCCCTCCCGGCACCGGCAAGACGCTGCTCGCTCGTGCCGTCGCCGGTGAAGCGGGCGTTCCCTTCTTCTCCATCTCGGGCTCTGACTTCGTCGAGATGTTCGTGGGCGTCGGCGCATCGCGTGTGCGCGACCTCTTCGAACAGGCCAAGCAGAACTCTCCGTGCATCATCTTCATGGACGAGATCGACGCGGTCGGCCGCCACCGCGGCGCCGGCATGGGCGGCGGTCACGACGAGCGCGAGCAGACGCTCAACCAACTGCTCGTCGAGATGGACGGCTTCGAAGCCAAAGACAACATCATCATGATCGCGGCCACCAACCGGCCGGACATCCTCGATCCAGCGCTGCTTCGTCCCGGCCGCTTCGACCGCCAGATCACCGTCGACCGGCCTGACCGCCTGGGTCGCCGCAAGATCCTCGAAGTCCATACGCGCGGCAAGCCGCTCGGCCGCGGCATCGACCTCGACGCGCTCGCAGGCCAAACTCCGGGCTTCACCGGCGCCGACCTCTCCAACTTGATCAACGAGGCCGCGCTGCTCGCCGCTCGCAACGGCAAGAAGGAGATCACCCAAGTCGAGCTCGAGGAAGGGATCATGCGCGTCGTCGCCGGTCCCGAGAAGAAGACTCGCGTGATGGGGGAGAAGGAACGGCTGGTCACGGCCTACCACGAGATGGGACATGCCATCGTCGGGCATTTCCTGCCCAACGCCGATCCCGTCCACAAGATCTCCATCATCTCAAGGGGCCAGGCGCTCGGTTACACAATCTCGATGCCGCAGGAAGACAAATTCCTCACCAGTCGCGCTGAGTTGCTTGATTCGATGGCCATGACGCTCGGCGGGCGCGCAGCAGAGGAGATCGTCTTCCAGGAAGTGACGACCGGCGCCTCCAACGACCTTGAAAAGGTGACCGCCACCGCCAAGCGGATGGTGATGCGCTTCGGCATGAGCGAGAAGCTCGGTCCACGCGTCTTCGGTCACGATCATGGCCAGCCGTTCCTCGGTCGTGAGTTTGGCTCTGAGCCGGACTACTCCGACGAGATCGCGCGCGAGATCGACGACGAGATCCGCCGGATCGTGGAGTCCTCGCACCAGCAGGCCAAGCAGATCCTCGAGGACCACCGCGAGCAGCTGGAGTTGATTTCCGAGACGTTGCTGCGCCGCGAGACGATCGAAAAGGAAGAGTTTGAGGCGCTGCTCGAAGGCCGCAGCGAGGAAGAAGTCTGGGGACCGTCCGGAGCGACGCCTTCGGGTCCCGAACTGCCCGGCGCGGTACCGGCTGAGCGGGTTCGCGAGACGCCGCGCACCCTGCCGCGACCCGGTCTGGCCGGCGGCACGGCCGAAGCCCGCGGACTCGAGTTTCCCGAGAAGCCCGAACTAGCCTGACCCGCCCGTGGGCGGCGATGGCGCCGAGGCTTTCCTACCGCTGATGGGCGGTCAGCAGGAAATCTCCTTCGCCCTGATGGGCGTGGTGAATGTGACGCCCGACTCCTTCTCCGACGGCGGCCGCTTTCTCGGCGTCCAAGACGCCGTCGCGCACGGTCGCCGGCTGATCGGCGAGGGCGCAGATATCCTCGACATCGGCGGCGAGTCGACACGGCCAGGGGCTGATCCCGTTCCGGCGGCACAAGAGTGCGAGCGTGTGGTGCCAGTCGTTGCCGAGCTCGCAGGCGACGGCGCCGACGTCTCGATCGACACCATGAAGGTGGCGGTCGCCCAAGCCGCGGTAGCAGCGGGCGCGCGCTACGTCAACGACGTCAGCGCCTTTCGTCACGACCCTGAGATGGCCGCGTTCGTCGCCGACAGCGGGGCAAGCTGCTGCCTCATGCACATGCTCGGCCAACCGAAGTCCATGCAGCGCGACCCCCGCTACGACGACGTGGTTTCCGAAGTCAAGGCTTTTCTCGAGGCGCGCATGGAGTTCGCAGTGGCGGCGGGCGTGGAGGAGAAGCGCATCCACCTCGATCCGGGAATCGGGTTCGGCAAGACGCTCGAACACAATCTCGAGCTTCTGCGACGCCTCGATGAGATCGTCGCCCTTGGGCGCCCCGTCGTCATCGGGGTTTCTCGCAAGGCCTTCATCGGGCGGATCACGGGGCGCGAGGCGAGCGACCGCGTCTTCGGGACGGTGGCCGCCAACGTGGTCGCGCTGACCCGCGGGGCGCGCGTCTTCCGGGTTCATGACGTCGCCGCCACCCGGGACGGGCTGGAAGTGACCGCTGCTACGTTGGCCGGGCGATGGCCCCAGACGACGATGAGCCGGAGTACGACGACGACGAGTTGAGTGACGACGAGGAAGATCACGGTCCCGAAGTCGGGACGACGGTCGAAATCGTCGGCTTGTCGCTTTTTACCCACCACGGCGTCACGCCGGCAGAGCAGCAGGTCGGCCAGCGGCTGGTGCTGGACGTCCGCTTCGACGTCGGCGAGCCTGACGCGTTGATCACCGACCGCATCGAAGACACGGTCGACTACGCCGAGGTTTGCCAGACCATCGCGCTGATCGCGCAGCAGAAGTCCTACAAGACGCTGGAGCGCCTCTGCGCGGTCATCGCCGATCGGCTGGCGGCCGAGTACGACGTCCACAGCGTGTCGGTGAAGGCGTCTAAGCCTGAGCCTCCGATGCCGTTCCCGGTAGAAGAAGTCTCCGTCGAAGTCTGGCGCGAGGAGCGCTGAGTGGAGCCGCGACGGTGCTTGAGGCTCTAGCGGCCTTCATCGCTCGCAACACCCGGCGGGTCCTGCTCGTCGCCGCGGCCATCGTGCTGATGGCTGGCGTGTACGGCGCCCCGGTCGTCGGCAAGCTCGATTCTGAAGACGAATTCGACGATCCGGCAGCCGAGGCGATCCTCGCGCGCGACGCCTTGCAAGCCGCAACTGGAGCAGACCCCGGGCCCGCCATCATCGCCCTCGTGCGGCTGGGCGCTCCGGTGTCCTCGCCGGCGGCGCAGGGCAAGCTGCGGCGCGTCGAACGCGCGCTGCGCAGCCAACCGGGGGTCGCATACGTCAACGCCCCCCGGCCGGGTGATCGGCGCACGCCACTGGTCTCCAAGGACCAGGAGTCGGCCTACCTGACAGCCGGCTTTGACGCCGGAGTCGATCGCTCAGGCGTTGCCGACGCGTTGCAAGCCAAGCTGGCGCGCGAGCGGGGCGTCACGCTGGGCGGACCGGTCATCGCCCAGCAGCAGGTTCCAGCCCAAGTCGAAGACGACTTGAAGCGTGCGGAGATGATCGCCTTTCCGATCCTCTTCGTGCTCTCGCTGTTCGTCTTTCGCAGCGGGGTGGCGGCGCTGCTTCCCCTGGCTGTCGGCAGTTGTTCGATCCTGCTGACTTTCGCCGCGCTGCGCTTGATCAACGAGATCGAGCCGATGTCGGTGTTCGCCATCAACCTGATCACGGGTGCCGGCCTCGGATTGGCGATCGACTACTCGCTGTTCATGGTGTCGCGCTTCCGGGAGGAGCTCGAGCGGGGTTCAAGTACCTCCGAGGCGCTGCAGGCAACGATGCGCACGGCCGGCCGGACGGTGCTGTTCTCGGCGGTGACCGTAGCGGCGGCGCTCGCTTCACTGATCGTCTTCCAACAGCGCTTCTTGTTTTCAATGGGCGTGGGCGGCGCGCTCGTGTCGTTGATGGCCGCGGTGACTTCGGTCACCTTGTTGCCGGCTTTGCTCGCAGCCTTGGGACCGCGCGTCAACGCGCTCAGCCCCCGTCGGTGGCAGTTGGCGATGCATCGAGACGCCGCTCAAGTGCAAGCCGGGTTCTGGTACCGGATGTCGCGTTTTGTGATGCGCCGGGCGGCGATCATCGCCGCTGGCGCTTCGATCATGTTGATAGCCGCCGGGCTGCCGTTTCTGCGCATCGAGTTCACTGGCGTAGACGCCAGTGTCTTGCCGCCCGAGCGCTCCGCCCGGGTCGTGAGCGATGCGCTCGCGAAGGACTTCCCGGAGGGCTCTGGCCCGCCGGTCTACGTCGCCATTCGCGCTTCCCGCGATCAGGAGCCCGAGGTTCGCGCCTACGCCCGTGAGTTGGCCGAGCTGTCGGGGGCAGTGGCGGTGACACCGCCGATGGGTCCCTACGACGGCTTATGGCGGGTCGACGTCATTCCGCGCGGCGGACTCCTGGACGAGGTTTCCAAGCAGCTGGTCGCCGACGTACGGGCCGTTCCCGCGCCGTTTGAACAGGTGCTGGTCGGGGGCGGCACGGCGAACTTCGTCGATCAGCTGGATTCGCTGGGGGCTCACCTCAAGCCCGGCCTCGTCCTGCTCTGCACCACGACACTGGTGATCCTGTTTCTGCTGACGGGATCACTGATCTTGCCGCTCAAGACGCTGTTGATGAACGTTCTCACCGTAAGCGCGGCTTTTGGGCTGCTCGTGCTGATCTTCCAAGACGGGCGCTTGGAGAACGTCTTGAACTTCACCAGCCAAGGGGCGCTCGAAGCTTCACAGCCAATCCTGCTTTTCGCCATCACCTTCGGCTTGGCCACCGATTACGGCGTCTTCCTGTTGACGCGGATCAAGGAGGCCCGCGACGCTGGTGCTTCTGAACGCGAGTCGGTGGCAATCGGGATCGAGCGAACCGGCCGGATCATCACGGCCGCCGCGGTCCTGTTCTGTATCGCCATCGGCGCGTTCGCCACTTCGGACGTCATCTTCATCAAACAAGTCGGCATCGGGACCGCGCTCGGAGTGATCATCGACGCCACGCTGGTTCGCGCGCTGCTCGTGCCGTCGCTGATGGCCCTGCTCGGCCGCTGGAACTGGTGGGCACCGCGACCGCTGGCGCGCTTGCACGCCGCTGTGGGGATGCGTGAGGGCGAGCCGCTGAAGCGGGCGACGTGAAGGACGCCGGGGGCGTGGAGCCACCCAGCCTTGTCCGGAAGACCGCCTATCTCGGCTTAGGGTCGAACGTCGGTGACCGGCGGGCTCACTTGCAAGCCGCCGTTGACGAGCTGCCGCGCCACGGCGTCACCGTGTTGGCTTCCTCTTCTATCTATGAGACCGAGCCCGTCGGAGAAGTCCTCGACCAGCGCGACTTCTTCAACGCTTGTCTGCGGGTCGTCACGGATCTGGAGCCGCAAGCGTTGCTGGCGGCGTGCAAGGCGGTGGAAGCGGTACTGGGGCGGCGACCGGGTGTGCGCCATGGGCCGCGCAGCATCGATGTCGACCTGCTGCTCTCTCACGAAGCCTTTCAAGCAGATTCGTTGGAGTTGAAGCTGCCCCATCCCAGCATCACTGAGCGCCGGTTCGTCTTGGTGCCGCTGCTCGAGCTCGATCCCGAGCTTGAGATCCCGGGCAAGGGGAGGGCTGCCGAGGCCCTGGCGCGACTTGGGGCTGCGCAGGCCGTGCGGCGCGCCGCCGGCCCGCTGCGGGTCTCAAACCCGCCCGCCGTCTAAGGTGGGCCGCGATGCTCCTGGTCGTCGACGTCGGCAACACGCAGACGCACCTCGGCACGTTTGACGGAGAGGAACTCGTCCGGCATTGGCGGTTTGCCACCGTGCGTGAATCGACTGCCGACGAGCTCGGGGCCACCCTGCGCAACTTGCTGGCGCTGCGCGGCATGACGTTTTCTGACCTGACGGCGTCGATCGTTTCCTCGACCGTGCCGCAGCTAGCCCCGGAGTGGTCCGGTATGGCGGAGCGTTACCTCAATCATCCGATGCCGGTGGTCGGCCCCGGCGTCAGGACCGGCATGCCGATCCGCATGGACAACCCGCGCGAAGTTGGTGCGGACCGCCTGGTCAACGCAGTCGCCGCCTATGAGCGCGTGGGCGGAGCTTGCGTGGTCGTCGACTTCGGCACGGCGATCACCTACGACTGCGTTTCCCCGGACGGCGAGTATCTCGGAGGGATCATCTCGCCTGGAGTGGAGATCTCGATGGAAGCGCTCACCGTGCGCGCGGCTAAACTGCCGAAGATCGACCTCGTGCCGCCGCGCGCGCTGATCGCCAAGTCGACCGTAGAAGCAATCCGGGTCGGCGTGATCTACGGTTTCGCCGCCCAAGTAGACGGCATCGTCGGGCGCTTGCTCGCCGAACTCGGCCCTGAGACCCGCGTGATCGCCACCGGGGGGCTGGCAACGGCGATCGTCCCGTTCTGCGGACGCATCGAGGAGACTGACGACCTCCTGACGCTCGACGGCCTGCGCTTGATCTGGGGCCGCAACCACGCCGCGCAGAACGCCTAAGCTCACAGCATGTCGCGGCTTCGCGAACCCTGGGAGCTCGGCGGGCTCACAATTCCCAACCGCGTCGTGCTGGCCCCACTCGCCGGCATCGGCAACTGGTTCGTGCGCCTGCAAGCCAAGCGCTACGGAGCGGGCCTGGCCATCTCCGAGATGGTCTCCAGTCACGCCATCCACTACGGCAATCGCAAGACGCTGGACGAGCTGCTGGTCGTACGGCCGGAGGAAAAGCAAAGCGGACCGGTTGCCATTCAGCTCTTCGGGGGCGATCCGGACATCATGCGCGAGGGCGCAGCCGCAGCCGCCCAAGCCGGCGCCGATGCCATCGACATCAACATGGGCTGCCCCGTCCCGAAGGTTTGCCGTACCGGTGCGGGCGCCGCCTTGCTGGCCGACCCCGATCGCGCCGTGGCGGTGGCCCGCGCGGCGGCGGAGGGGTCGCGCCTGCCCGTCACGGTAAAACTGCGCGCCGGGCGCCGGATCGGGCAAACCGAGGGCTTCGATCTCGCGTTGCGCCTGGCCGACGAGGCCGGTGTGGCCGGCATCACCTTCCACCCGCGCTCGGCCCAAGTACGGCACAAAGGCCGGCCCGACTACGAGCTCGCCGCCCAACTCGCCGACCAATTGCCAGTGCCACTCGTGCTGTCGGGCGGGATGAACGACGCCGAGCACATCGAGCGCGTGTTCGAGGAAACCGGCGTGGCGGCGGTCATGCTCGCGCGTGGCTGTCTCGGCAACCCGTGGCTGTTCGAGCAGACGCTCGGCCTGCGGTTGCAAGAACCGTCGCGCGAAGAGATCGTCGACGAGCTGGCATGGGTGGTCGACCGCGCCGTCGAGCACTTGGGCGCCGTGCGTGCCGCCCGCTACCTGAAAAAATTCTATCCCTGGTACGTGACGCGGCTGCAAGAGACGAGCACGATCCAGGATGCCTTCCAGCGCGCGGAGACGATCGATGAGCAGCGGGTTCTGATCGACGGGCTGCGTCAGCTGCAGCCGGCTTGAAACGGCGTCGCGCCGCCCTGCCGCGTGATCGGGCGCGCCTAGGTCGCTGCTACCATCACGCGCCGCCCCGGGCCTTTCAGCGGTCCTGCTTCAGGGCGCCGTTTTCACGTCCAGTTCCCCAGTTCGCGAAAGTCGATCGGCCATGCAGAGAGACGTCATCCTCACGCCCGAGGGGCTGGAAAAGCTCAAGCTCGAGATCGAGGATCTCTCGACGGTCAAGCGGCGAGAAGTCGCCGAGCGCATCAAGGAAGCGCGGGAATTCGGCGACATCTCCGAGAACTCCGAGTACGACGACGCCAAGAACGAGCAGGCCATGCTCGAGTCCCGCATCGCGCAGCTGGAAGAGAAGCTCCGCGCCGCGCAGGTGATCGATGCCTCTGAGCTCGACGCCGACGTTGTCCGGGTCGGTTCCACCGTCCGCGGATCAGACGACAAGGGCAAGTCCTTTGAGTACACGATCGTCGGATCGACCGAGGCCGATCCGGCAGGCGGGCGCCTGTCAAACGAGTCGCCGGTCGGCAAGGCGCTGGTCGGGCGCGGAAAGGGCGACCAAGTCGACGTGCTGCTGCCCAACGGCCGCACCCGTGCGCTCACGATCGAAGGCATCTCGGTCGCCTGACGTGCCTCCGGCACGGCGCTGGCAAAACCGAGCGGCTTGACCCGTGAGCGCCGGCGAAGAAGCGCCCAGCGAGCTCATTGCCTCACGGCGGCGCAAGCTCGAAGCTCTGCGCGCGGAAGGCGTCGAGCCGTTTCCCCACGCCTTTGAGGGCGTGAAATCGGTTTCCGTGGTCAAGGAGCCGCACGCCGAGCTTGCCGATGGCGAGGAGACGACGGTCGGGGCCCGGATAGCCGGGCGGCTGGCGGCCCGTCGCGGGCAGGGCAAGAACGCGTTCGTCGACATCGTCGACCGCTCGGGGCGCATGCAACTGCACGCGCGCGTCGATGTGATCGGCGAAGAGTCCTTCGAGCGTCTGCTATCGCTTGATCTCGGCGACCTCGTCGGCGCTGACGGCACCGTCTTCCGTACTCGCCGCGGGGAGCTCTCACTGCGGCTTCAGTCCTGGACACTGCTGGCCAAGTCGCTGCGGCCGCCGCCGGACAAGCACCATGGCTTGACCGACCTCGAGGCGCGCTACCGCCACCGCGAGCTCGACTTGATGGCCAACGAGGAGACGCGTGCGCTGTTTCTGACGCGCGCAAAGGTCATCGCCACGATCCGGCGCAAGCTCGACGAGCGCGGTTTCGTCGAAGTCGAGTCGCCGGTGCTGCAACCGCTGTACGGCGGCGGTGCCGCGCGGCCGTTCGTCACCCACCACAACGCGCTAAATCGCGACTTCTACCTGCGGATCGCGGTTGAGCTCTACCTCAAGCGGTGCATGGTCGGCGGTCTCGAGCGCGTCTACGAGCTGGGCAAGAACTTTCGCAACGAGGGGCTGTCGACGAAGCACAACCCCGAGTTCACGATGCTCGAGTGGTACGAGGCCTACGCCGACTACAGCGACATGGCGGCTCGCTGCGAGGAGCTCGTCTCCCAGGTGGCGAGCGAAATCGGCTACGACGGTCCGATCGACTTCTCGACGCCGTGGGCGCGCGAGACGCTCGCCGGCTCCATCCAGGCGCGCACGGACATCGACGTCCTCGCCCACCGCGACTTGGATGCCTTGCGCGCCGCCATGCGGGAGCGAGAGCTCGAAGTCCCCGACGAGCAGACTTGGGCCCAGCTCGTCGACCATCTGCTGTCGAAGTACGTCGAGCCGACGCTTCAGCAGCCCACGTTCCTGATGGACTATCCGGTCGAATTGTCGCCGTTCGCCAAACGTCACCGCGGCGACGGGGACGGTTCTGACAACGGCCTCGTAGAGCGCTTTGAAGCATTTTGCGGCGGGATGGAGATCGCCAACGCCTTTTCTGAGCTCAATGATCCCGACGAGCAGCGCGCGCGCTTTGAGCAGCAGCGTGCCGCCGCGGCCGCCGGTGACGCCGAAGCCCATCCCTACGATGAGGCCTTCCTGCGAGCACTCGAGCAAGGGATGCCGCCGACGGGCGGAATCGGGATAGGGATCGACCGCTTGATCATGGTGCTGACAGGGCGCCAGAGCATCCGTGACGTCCTGCTATTTCCCGCACTGCGCCAGCCTTGAGCGGGCGGGCGGCGCCGCCCGAAAGCGCCCCAGCCGTTGGTACCATGGTGCATGGCCAGTGATTCGCGCGGTACCTGTCATCCATGGGGTGTGGGTGCCGAATTGCGGATGTAGGGATCGGGGTACAAAGAGCCCATCAAGGGGTCCCGCCCGATCAACCGACCTTCGACCGTCCGGACCATCGCCATTTTCAGTACCGCTAGGGCCGACACTTAGCAGGAAGGAAGCTCC
>JADDQZ010000005.1:0-2038 GCA_016781085.1 Actinomycetota bacterium | reverse complement strand
ACCGCTAGGGCCGACACTTAGCAGGAAGGAAGCTCCCCCCAATGTTCGAGCGATTCACAGAGCGAGCCCGCCAGGTGGTCGTCCTCGCGCAGGAGGAAGCGAGGACGCTCAAGCACAACTACATCGGAACGGAGCACATCCTCCTCGGATTGCTCCGTGAGGAAGAGGGCCTCGCCGCCCGCGTGCTGGAGTCCCTCGACATCACGGTCGAGCGTGTCCGCGCTCAAGTGATCCGCATCGTCGGCTCCGGCGAGGAAGTGACTTCGGGCCAGATCCCGTTCACTCCACGCGCGAAGAAGGTGCTCGAGCTCGCGCTGCGCGAGGCGCTGTCGCTCGGCCACAACTACATCGGCACCGAGCACATCCTGCTCGGTCTCGTGCGTGAGAACGAGGGCGTCGCCGCTCGGATCCTGCTCGACTTCGACGCGGATTCCGAGAAGATCCGCAACGAAGTCATCCGGATGCTTTCAGGCCCGGGCGGACGTCGTCAGGGCGGGCAGGCCGCTGGCGCTGGCGCAGGAGCCGGAGCCCAGGGCGAGGGCAAGAAGTCTTCGAAGCTGCTCGACCAGTTCGGTCGCAACCTGACCAAGCTCGCCGCCGACGGCAAACTCGATCCGGTCGTCGGTCGCGAGACCGAAGTCGAGCGGATCATGCAGATCCTGTCGCGGCGCACCAAGAACAACCCGGTGCTCGTGGGTGAGCCCGGCGTCGGCAAGACCGCCGTCGTCGAGGGGCTGGCGCAGCGGATCACGAACTCCGACGTTCCCGAGCTGCTCAAGAACAAGCAGATCTACACGCTCGACCTTGCCGCCCTGGTGGCCGGCTCGAAGTACCGCGGCGAGTTCGAAGAGCGCCTCAAGAAGGTGATGAAGGAGATCACCCAGCGCGGCGACATCATCCTCTTCATCGACGAGCTCCACAACCTCGTCGGCGCCGGCGCGGCCGAAGGCGCGATCGACGCGGCTTCGATCCTCAAGCCGGCCCTGGCGCGTGGCGAGCTTCAGACCGTCGGCGCGACCACCCTCGAGGAGTACCGCAAGTACCTCGAGCGCGATTCGGCGCTCGAACGGCGCTTCCAGAAGATCGTGGTCGACCAGCCGTCGGTCGAAGAGACCGTGCAGATCCTCAAGGGCCTGCGTGATCGCTACGAGGCGCACCACAAGATCAACATCACGGACGAGTCGCTGGAAGCGGCGGCGGAGCTCTCCGACCGCTACATCTCCGACCGCTTCCTGCCGGACAAGGCGATCGACCTGATCGACGAAGCCGCGTCCCGGATGCGCATCCGCTCGATGTCCTCGCCGCCCGTCTATCGCGAGCTCGAAGACGAGATCGAATCGACGCGGCGCGAGAAGGAAGCCTCGATCGAAGCCCAGGAGTTCGAGAAGGCCGCGAACCTGCGCGACAAGGAGCGGCGCCTCACCAACAAAAAGCGTGAGCTCGAAGAGGCGTGGGAGTCCGGTGAAGGCGGAGAGCGCCCGTCGATCGGCGAAGAAGAGATCGCTGACATCGTCTCGATGTGGACCGGCATCCCGGTGTTCAAGCTCACCGAAGCCGAGACCGCGAAGCTCATGCGGATGGAAGAAGAGCTGCACAAGCGGGTCATCGGTCAGCACGCGGCGATCGAAGTCGTGTCGCGGGCGATCCGGCGTTCGCGTGCCGGTCTCAAGGATCCCAAGCGCCCGACCGGCTCGTTCATCTTCCTCGGCCCCTCAGGCGTGGGTAAGACGGAGCTGGCGCGCACGTTGGCGGAGTTCCTCTTCGGCGACGAGGAGGCGATGATCCGCATCGACATGTCGGAGTACATGGAGAAGCACGCCGTGTCCCGTCTCGTCGGCTCGCCTCCCGGTTACGTCGGGTACGACGAGGGCGGCCAGCTGACCGAAGCGGTGCGTCGCAAGCCGTACAGCGTCCTGCTGCTCGACGAGATCGAAAAGGCCCATCCCGACGTCTTCAACATCCTGTTGCAGATCCTCGAAGACGGCCGCCTGACCGACTCGCAGGGCCGCACGGTCGACTTCCGGCACGCGATCGTGAT
>JADDQZ010000062.1:38397-58403 GCA_016781085.1 Actinomycetota bacterium | reverse complement strand
GACTCTGCCGGCCGCCGTGGCGCCGGTCGCGGTCGGCACTGCGCTCGCCGCCGGCGAGATGGTGTTCAAACCCCTGACCTTCGCCGCCGCGCTGATCGGCGCGCTGTTCATCCAGATCGGGACCAACCTCTCCAACGACTACTCAGACGCGCGCCGCGGCGCTGACACCGAGGACCGGCTCGGGCCGGTGCGCGTGACGGCCGGAGGCCTGGTGCCGCCCCGAAAGGTCTTGACCGCCACTTGGCTGGCCTTCGGCGTCTCCGTCCTCGCCGGCACCTACCTGATTGCCACCGCCGGCTGGGAGCTGCTGCTCGTCGGCGCCGCCTCCATCCTCGCCGGGGTCCTCTACACGGGCGGACCCCGGCCCTATGGCTACGAAGGACTCGGCGAGGTCTTCGTGTTTCTGTTCTTCGGCGTCGTGGCCGTCGCCGGCTCGTACTTCGCGCAAACGGAGCGGCTGACGGTCGAGGCGCTGCTTCTCTCGGTGCCGGTCGGACTGCTCGCGGCGGCGATCCTCGTCGTCAACAACATCCGCGACATGGACACCGACCGTCGCGCGGGCAAGAAGACACTCGCCGTCCGGCTCGGGCGTGCCCGCACGCGCCGGCTCTACGACGCGCTGATCGTCGGCGCCTACGTGACGGTGACGCTTCCGTGGCTGTTCGGCGATCTGGGGCCTGCGGTGCTGATAACGCTCATCACCATCCGCCTCGCCATCCCGATCGCCAACGTCGTGCGCACGCGCAGCGACGGACCGGCGCTCAACACCGCGCTGGCCGGCACGGGAGGGCTACAGCTCGTTTTCTGCCTGATGCTCTCGCTCGGAGCGCTCGCGAACTGAAGATGGCCGAGCTGCGGGTGCGCCGGAACCGGCTGAAGTTGCGCGCGCCGCTGCGGATGGCTTGGGGCGAGTTGCACGTGCGCGAGATCCTCGAGGTCAGGTTGACCTTCGGGCCCGACGACTACGGCAACGGCGAGGCGGCGCCGCTGGAGGCCTACGACGGAGTTTCGATGGCCGCGGTGCGCGCCGCGCTCGACGTCTACGCCGAAGTCGTGCGCCGCGTCCCCACGACGGCGTCGCACGCCGAGATCCTGGCCGGCTGCGCGCGCGAGCGGTGGCTGCCGCAGGCGCTGGCTGCGATCGACCTCGCGCTCTGGGACCGCGCCGGGCGCAAGGCCGGCAAGCCTGTGGCCGCCCTCCTCTCGGCCGGTTGGAAGAAGACCGTGCCCGTCAACGCGACGATCTCCGGCGTCGACCCGATCTACGCCGCGGCCGAGGCCTATCGAGCGGCTTCGGCGGGCTATCGCACCGTCAAGGTGAAGGTTGGACTGCGCGGCGATGCGGCCCGGGTTGCGGCGGTGCGGACTGCCGTCGGCCCGGACGTCGCCATCCGCGTGGACGCGAATGGCGCCTGGCGAAATCCACAGGACGCGCTCCAGAACCTGCGCGAACTCGTTCCCGCCGGCATCGAGCTGGCCGAAGAGCCCGTGCACGGGATTGAGCAGCTGCGCGAGGTGCGCGAGCACTCCCCGATCCCGATCGGCATGGACGAGACGGCGGCCGAGCCCGGAGCGCTGGAGGCAGACGCCGCCGACGTCGTCTGCCTGAAGGTCTCGCGCTGCGGAGGGATAAGCGGCGTCCTCCAGCAAGCGCAAGTCGCCCGCGCAGCGGGAGCGCAGGTCTTCGTCGCCTCGTCCTTTGACGGGCCGCTGGGCGTCGCGGCCGGCATCCACGCCGCCGCAGTCCTTGAAACCTCAGGCCCCCTGCCGGCGTGCGGGCTGGCCACACTCGGCATGTTCGAGGAACTGGCGCACGTCATGCCCATCGACAACGGACAGGTTGACGTGCCGGCGGTCCCGGGGATTCTGGGTATGCCTCCGCCACCACGGTAAAGGAGAAGCCATGATCGAGCTCAAGAAGAGGTTTGCCCTGCTCATGAGCATCGCCGCCCTTGGTGGCGGTGTCGCTGCGTGTGGTGGGCAGGAAGCTGAAGAAGCCACGCAGGACGCTGAGCAGACGATGGAACAGGAAGAAAACAAGGACAACAGCGAGCAGGCTGAAGACACGGCCGAGGACGCCGGCACCGCGGTTGAAGACGCCGCCCGGGAAGCCGACGAGAACAACGCCGCCCAAGACGCCGGCAACGCCGCCGAGGGTGCCGCTGAGGACGCCGGCAATGCCGCCGAAGACGCCGGCAATGCCGCCCAAGACGCCGCGAACGAGGCTGAGCAGATGCTCGAGGAAGAAGGCAGGTAACGCTTAGGCCGGCGTCGAGGAGCGGAGCGGTCCTCGACGCCGTGGTTTCCCTTCCGGGCGCGCGACGCCTATTCCGCCGCTGGAGGGAGGAGACGAACGCCGGTGTCCCTGCGACCACAGCGTCCGCCGGAGGTCACGAACGCAGCGAGCGCCACGCGGCACGCGCCTCCGGGACGGCTTGTGCGAGCGCGCCCCAGGTGGCCCCGCTGGCCAGCAGGCAGTAAAAGCAGAGGGCCCGGTGCTTGCTGATCTGCTCGGCCGTCAGCCAGGCGGCGCCTGCGCCGTCGTAACCAAGCTTGGCGGTGGCGAGCAGAGGAATCCACGGTTGACGGGTGGCGCGGTCTGCACCGCCCATGCCGATGAGCGCGAGCGTTGCTCCGTAGCTGGCGATCCCGAGTGTCGAATCGGGCGTCTTGAGCGTCTCGTACGCCTCGCCGGAGGCATCGACTCGATCGGAATCAAAACCCGGCAGCGGGGGATCGGGAAGGTGGCGGATGATTCCGGTCTGGTACAGGGAAACAACTCCCATCGCCGCTGTCGCCCCGAGCAGAAGTGCGGTCTCCCGACGGCGTCTTCTCAAGTCCGCACTTGTCCGGCGGCGTAAGTCGTCGCTGACCCGCTCAGCCTGCGGGGACCTCGAGCGACCGAGGCCCCCTGACTTGCCTCTCGCGGCTTTAGCGGGAGGCCCCGAGGGTGACGCAACTGTTCGGGAGATAAATGCGCCTGGCAGCATGTACGCGTCCTTTGACTCGTTGGGTCGTCGTGTACCCCGCGCCGCACCAGCGAGCGGCCAACCGTCTTTTCGCAGACGCGTCCATCACAAGGAGGTGCTGCCCCGCCCTTGGTGCGGGCACCGCTCGGGATAGCATCTCCGGCTTACTTCAGCTCGCTAGGACCTCCGCCACCGCTTGCGGCGCTTCAAGGTGGACGGCGTGTCCGGAGTGGGCAACGACGATTGTGCGGGCAGAGGGCAATAGCCGCGACATCCGCTCCGCGATCGCGAGGAACTTCGCGTCGCGATCGCCGACGACCAGCGTGACATCGGCCCGTAGCTCCGGAAGCTTGTCCCAGAGTGGTTCGAGTACACCCGTCCCGAGCCCGCGTAGCGCCGCCGCGAGGCCGTTTGGTGATTGCCTCAGACGTTCTTGGTGCGCGAAGGCACTGACCGCCGGATGTTGTCCAGCGAAAAGCGGCAACGCCGCCCACGCCCGCGCGAAAGCCCCCACCCCGTCTTGCTCGATCCGCACCGCCAGCTCCTCGTCGGCCAGCCTCCGGGCTTCTCGCTCCGCTTCATCCTCGAGACCCGGACTGGCGCTGATCAGGACCAGCTCCTGGAAGCGCTCGGGACGCGCGAGCGCGTAGGCAAGCGCTATCCGACCTCCCATCGAGTAACCAGCCAGCGTCCTTGCATTGGGGGCCGAAGCATCGAGGTCGTCCATTACCGCCGGCAGCGTGGCGGGTCGTAAGGCCGCGGCGGAGCCGTGGCCGCGCAAGTCCGGAGCGGTCACAGGACGCCCGCCGAGCCGCTCGATCACAGGGTTCCAGCTTGCACCCGTTTGAGTGAAGCCATGAAGCGCGAGCAGCGGGGCGGTCACGTCTGACAGAGTGACGAGTCGTGAGCGCGACCGACACGTACCTCGGCTTACGGGCTTTCGTTGACGAGTTGACACGCTGCGGCGTGCGCTATGCCTGCACTTCCCCGGGATCGCGCTCCACGCCGCTGGTTCTCTCTCTGGCCCGTGACCCACAGCTTCAGACCTCGTCACATATCGACGAGCGCTGCGCCGCCTTCTTCGCCCTCGGTCAAGCCAAGCAATCGGGCCTGCCGACCGTGCTGACATGCACTTCGGGCACGGCTGCCGCCAACTTCACGCCCGCAGTCTTCGAGGCGCACGAGGCCCGCGTGCCGCTCATCGTCTTAACCGCGGACCGGCCACCAGAGCTGCGCGCCATCGGCGCAGGACAGAGCATCGACCAGCTCAAGCTCTACGGCAGCGCGGCGAAGTGGTTCTTCGACGTCGACGACCATCCGGCTACGCCGGAACGCATGCGTTGGTTGCGACAGCTCGGCTGTCGAGCGTTTTGGACGGCAGTCGAGGGCCGACCAGGAGTTGTTCACTTGAACTTCGCTTTACGGGAACCGCTCGTTCTCGAAGAAGGACTTTCCCAACAAGAGCCGGGTGGCGGCGGGCGCCATGGCGGCCGGCCATGGGTGGCGAGACCGCGGACGATGGCGGCACCATGGCCGGCGCTGACCGCGGCGCTGAAGGACCGGCTGGCCCGCAGCCAGCGACCGGTCCTCGTGGCCGGACGGATGGAGCGTGACGCAGAATTGCCCAGCGCCGTCGCACGGTTCGCGGAGAACGCCGGGATACCGCTGCTCGCCGATCCGCTGTCAGGAGCCCGCCGGGGTCCAGCGGCCATCGCGCACTACGACGCCATGCTGCGCGACCAACCGTGGGCGTCAAGTCACGTTCCGGATCTGGTGCTCCGCTGCGGCGACTTGCCGACGTCAAAGCCACTGCGCCAGTGGCTGCGCCTAGTCGAAGAAGTCGGGCACGTGGTGCTGGACCCTGACGCCGCGTGGCAGGACCCTGGGGGATCAGCAGGAGAAATGATCGCCGCCGACCCGAGGTTGATCTTCGAAGCGCTCACGTCAGCGGAACCTCGAAGCAATCGCTCGGCTTGGACTTCAGACTGGACTGTGGCGGACCGGCGCGCGTCTTCGGCGATCGCCGAAGTGCTGTCTGAGCACGCATTGAACGAGCCGCGAGTGGCGGCGGAGCTCGGGTCTTGGCTGCCGGCCTCTTCCACGCTGGTCGTCGCGTCTTCCATGCCGGTTCGAGACGTCGAAACCTTCTTCCCGGCGCGCGCCGATCCGCCGCGGGTGCTTTCCAACCGGGGCGCGAATGGCATCGACGGCACGGTTTCGACCGCCTTTGGGGTGGCCGCGGCCTCGTCGGAGCCGGTGGTGCTACTGATCGGCGACGTCGCGCTGGCTTACGACATCGGCGGCCTGCTCGCCGCTCGCCGCGTCGGAGCGCCACTGGTGATCGTCTTGCTCAACAACAACGGGGGCGGGATCTTTTCCTTCCTGCCGGTGTCGAAGGAGGGCGACGACTTCGAGCGCCACGTCGCCACGCCGCACGGACTTGACTTTTCGCATGCCGCGGCTTTGTACGGATGCGAATTCCAACGTGTCGAGACTCCTGAGCGTCTGCGTGCGGGGGTTCGCCGTGCGCTCGAGGTCGGCGGCACGACGATCGTTGAAGTAGTCAGCGAGCGAGAGGCGAACGTTCAGCTGCACCAGCGCGTGTGGGAAACGGTCGGGCGATCCGTGTCGGCGGTGTGAGCGGCGCTACGCACGACGAGATTTGCCCGGTTATCCCGCCACGATGGGTAACAACGCCGCGAGCTTGACTTCGGTTTCTGCCAGCTCCGCTGACGGGTCAGATCCACCCACCACACCCACCCCGGCGTAGAGCCGCGCCTCCCGGCCTCGCAAAAGAGCACAGCGCAAGGCGACGCAGAACTCCCCGTCTTCGTTGGAATCCGTCCAACCGACCGGGCCGGCGTACCAGCCACGGTCAAGTCCCTCGAGCGCCGGGATCTGCGACAAGGTCGCCGAGGCAGGCTCGCCGCCGACCGCGGGCGTCGGGTGCAGCATTCCGGCCAGTTCGACCGCGCTCAAGGGACTGGCGAGTTGAGCGCGGATCGGGGTGGCGAGGTGCTGGATGTTCGCGACCTTGATGATCGACGGATCCTCCGGCGCGGCGACCCAGAGGGCGTGCGGTCGCAGCATGCGGGCTATCCCCTGTTTGACGAAATCGTGCTCGGAGCGGTTCTTGCTCGAACGCAGCAATTGATCGCCGAGGTGGGCGTCGACGGCCGGGTCGGCGGAGCGACGCGTCGAGCCCGCGAGCGCGACGGTCTGCGCGCGCATGCCGTCACGACGCACGAGCAGTTCCGGAGAGGCGGCCACAAAGGCGCTGTCGCGTTCTCCCACGCAAAAGACGTAACAGGACTGAAACGCTGCTCGCAAGACACCGAAGACGGCAGCCGGGTCATGCGGAGATGGTGCGTGAACACAAACTTCGCGCGCCAAGACGATCTTGTGGAAGTCGCCCGCGTGAATGCGTTCAACGGCGCGGGACACCGCGGCCTCGTAGTGCTCAGGCGGCGCTGTCGACGCGATCACGAAGCGCCCCGCAGGAGCCGGATCGACCATCGGCAACGGCGCAGACCGCAGGTCTGCGAGCCGGCGCTGCGCGCGCTCGAGCAACTGCTCTGCCAGATCGTCAGCGGCGGCACTGACCGCGATGGTCAGGCGAACGTCTTCGCCGCGCCGGGCGATTGTCACTTCGGGAACCGTCAACCCACCGGAGCCGAACCCTTCCCATTGCGGCGCTTCTCCCCCGTGCTCAGCGAAAGCAAAGCCGCCTACGGCCACAAGGCCGGCTCCCGGCGGGCCATCGGGAGGCTCGAACTCGGCGTCGGATAGGAGCTCCCGCCAGCTTCGCGCCACCGCTTCAAAGCGCCCCACACCGGACCCCTCGATGCGCCGCAAACGCCCCAGAGTCGCGATCGCCGCTCCGCCGAGATCCGGCTGCTCAAAGCAAAACCAAGGCTCCCCTGGTCGTCGCGAAGCGAACACCACGGCCGCAGGATCGACGTCGCGATGAAGCGACACGGTGACCGCGGCCAGCACTTCGCGGCCCTTGCGCCGTGCGCGCCTGACCGCGCGCTCGCAGCGGGCGAGCAGGAGCGCGGTCGCGGGTTCGTCCAGCCCCCACTCCCGCGCCTGCACGTACGCGGATACTCCCGTCATGGCGCTACGCACGCCGCTCATGGCGTGGCACCTGCGCGAAGCGATGGGCCGTGAGCGTCAGGTCTCCGCGCGTCCGCGGGCGATGGCAATCTCGCCCGTGCGAGCCATCTCGACCATCCCGAACGGACGCACCATGCGCTCGAAAGCCTCGATCTTGTCGCGACCACCGGTGACTTCGGCGATGACCGAGCGCTTGGTGACGTCGACTACCTTCGCGCGGAAGATCTCGACTATCTGCATCACTTCCGCCCGGTTGACGCCGTCAGCGTGGATCTTGAACATCGCGAGTTCGCGCGCGACCATTTCGGACGGCTCGAGGTCGCGGATCTTGATCACGTTGACCAGCTTGTGGAGCTGCTTGGTGACTTGATCGATCGGGTGCTGTGCGCCGTCGAGCGTCATCGTGATCCGTGACAGTGTCGGATCGTCCGTTGGCCCTACGGCGAGCGTGTCGATGTTGAATCCGCGGCGGGCGAACAACCCCGAAACCCGCGTGAGCACGCCCGGCTTGTTTTCGACGAGGATCGAAAGGACGTGCTTGCGGCCGGTGTAGATGCCGCGCGAGGCTTCGAGCTCCTCAAGGCTGAGTCGGTCCTTCGTTCCGGGTTCTCCCATGATGCTCACCTCATCCCACCATGTCGCGCGCGGCCGCGCCGGGGCCGATCATCGGGTACGTGTTTTCTTCGCGCGTGACGCGGACATCGACGACCACGGGGCCGGGAGTGTCGATCGCGCGCTTGATGTCGTCAACGAGCGACGTCTTGTCCGTGAAGCGCATGCCCGTGCAGCCATAGGCTTCGGCGAGCTTGACGAAATCCGGGAACTGGCCCATGTCGACGTGCGAGTAGCGCCGGTCCCAGAACAACTCCTGCCACTGCCGGACCATGCCGAGGTAGCCGTTGTTGAGGATGAACACCTTGATCGGGATCTCGTATTGCGCGCAGGTCGCGAATTCCTGCGCGTTCATCTGGATAGATCCGTCACCAGAGACCACGCAAGTCAGCACGCCGGGGTTGGCCATCTGGGCGCCGATGGCCGCCGGCAAGCCGAAGCCCATCGTGCCGAGGCCCCCTGAATTGATCCAGCGGCGCGGCGCCGGGTAGTGGTAGAACTGCGCGGCCCACATCTGGTGCTGGCCGACATCGGACGAGATGATCGCGTTGCCGCCAGTCGCCTCGTAAAGCGCTTCGATCGCGCGCTGCGGCTTGATCTCGGTGTCTTCGGTGTCCTGATAGCGCAGCGGATACTGCTCTTGCCATCCCCGGATGCGTTCCCACCAGGCGTTCAGGCGTGAAGAATCCGGCGACAGCGAACGGTATTCGGCGGCGAGCGCCGGCACGATCGTCTTGCAGTCGCCGACGATCGGGATGTGCGCCGGCACGTTCTTGGAAATCTCTGCCGGATCGATGTCGATGTGGACGAACTTCGCATGCGGCGCGAATTCCGACAGCTTCGCGGTCACGCGGTCATCAAAGCGGGCGCCGATGGCGACGATGAGGTCCGCCTCGTCGATCGCGTAGTTGGCGGTACGCGTGCCGTGCATCCCAAGCATGCCGAGCCACTGCGGATGGGGTGCCGGAAACGCGCCGAGCCCCATGAGCGTGCAGGTGACCGGGAGGTTGTCCGAAGTCGCGAGCTCGGTGACTTCCGCCCCCGCATCGGCAAGCACGGCGCCGCCGCCGACGTAGAGCACCGGGCGGCGGGCGTTGGCCAGCGCCTTGGCGGCGAGACGGACCTGCTTGCGGTTGCCGCGAGTAGTCGGCTGATAGCCGGGCAGGTGCACGTCGGCGACCGGTTGATAATCGATGTCGGCGCGCGTGAGATCGACCGGCATGTCGACGAGCACCGGGCCGGGGCGACCGGTGCGAGCGATGTGGAAGGCCTCGTGGATGGTCCGCGGGATATCGGCGGGATCGCGAATCACCATCGAGTGCTTGACCACGGGCATCGTCATGCCGAAGATGTCGGCTTCCTGGAAGCCGTCGGTGCCGATGAGCTCCGTGCGGACTTGACCGGTGATGGCGACCATCGGCGTCGAATCCATCATCGCGTCGGCGAGCGGCGTGATGATGTTCGTGGCGCCCGGGCCAGAAGTGGCGAAGACCACGCCCACGCGGCCGGAAGCCTTGGCGTACCCCTCGGCGGCGTGACCGCCGCCCGCTTCGTGACGGACGAGGATGTGCTGGATTCCCGCATCGACGAAGGCGTCGTAGGTGGGAAGGTTCGCCCCGCCGGGATAGCCGAATACTACGTCGACGCCCTCCGCCTTGAGGCATTCCATGACGGCATCAACTGCGCGCATCATGCATCTCCTTTCTGCGGGTAAGCGGGATCGACGGGGACGCCCACGTGTTAGGCGCCGGACATGCGAGTCTAGCGACCGCCCTCACCCGCCATGGAGCGCGGCGCGATCGCAACTTCGGGGAAATCGAGCTCGGCTCCGCAGCGCGTGCAAATAGCGTCGTGCAACGGCACGACGTTGCCGCAATCGTCACAACGGCGGCGGAATTCGTTGCGCTCGACACGGTGAAGCAGCGCCGCGACGTTCCCGATCCCGGGCAGCACGGCGCAGATCAGAAACCACAGCCAGAACGACGAGCCCTTGACCTTGCCGACGATGCCGCCGCCGATGCCGAAGAAGATGCAGATGACGAGGTAGGCCATGTGCCTAGTGACAGGCTAGTCCGGTGCGGGCGCGACTTCGGCGCCCAGAGGGCGAGGCACCCCGCCATCACGTCCGCGCTCGCGAGCATGCGCACGTTCCAGCGCGAGCGCGGCGTCAAGGGCGCGCCTTCCGTCGGCCGGCAAGCGTCGGCGCAGCCGCCAGGCCGCTCCGCTGAAGGCCAGGTTGGCAACCGTGGCGAAGCTCTGCTCGTTCGCCCTCAACGCCAGCAGGAGGTGAGCGATGCGATCAGAAGGCGGCAGGTCGGGATCGTCGACGCCGACGCAATAGCAGTGCACACGCGAAGTCCCTTCGCGCACGAGCACCGCGCCCGCTGGCCCGAGGATCCATGTCCCGAGGTCCGCGCGTTCAACCAGGAGGCCGGTATCGGCGAGAACCTCCCGCGAGCGATGTCCTACCAAGTCACCCAACAAGCCGAGCGCCGTCTGCTCCGCCGCCGCCGTTCCCTTGGCCTTGCGACGCAAGACGTTGGCGCCGCGCTTGGCGTAGAGCTCAGGGATCGCCCACGCGTGCCCGATCAAGACCAAGCCGACCGGGAAGGTGAGCGGCTCGAGGGCGAGCAGCAAAGCGGAAGCACCGACGAACGGCGTGACATGAGCAGCGGTGGTAGCCGTCCACGCCCGGCCCCGAGCATCGATTCGTCGAGCGTCAGCCGGCTGGCGCCAGTGAACAGCCGCGACTTCGGGTAGCGGAGCCGAGCCGCTCACTGCGTAGCAGCCGGAATTGCGATCGCGGTGGCGCTCTCAGCCGCCGGCGATCGGGCGGCGCAGGATCACCAGGTCAGCTTCGAGCGGAAGCTCGCGAACGTGCTCGGCATGCCCGACTCCGGTCGTCACCATGGCGAGGTAGCCGGAATCGAGCTGCTCGCGGAAGGCGGTGACGGCGGCTTCCTGGGCGGCCGTGTCCTCAGACGTCCACTCGGCGACGGTGGTGTGACCGGTGTGGTCCATGCGGATCAGACGTGACATGAGCGCCTCCCTGCTGTTCGAAGTCCGTGCAGCCATGGTAGGCGCGCAGTGGGGGCTTGTCGAGGCCGGGCACCTCTCGACCTAGTTCCAGAGCGCCGAATTGCACCACGTCGGCATGGAAGGCTTGAGGAGGACTTTCTCCCGGCGCGTGTCAGCTATCGCCGGCAGCGCAACGCCAGCCACCGTGTTTCTAGGTCTGGCTTGCTTCCCCCGGCCACCGGCCGGAGGAAATCGCCTCCGCCATCGCCTTGGAGTCCTCGCGGTAGCCGGTCCCGTCGAGGAGTTCGATGACCGGGTACCGGTCCTGGCCGGTCAATTGCTGCACCTGCTCGCGCTTGCCACGGCGCAACGGCCCGTGCACTACCTGGTACGGGATGCCGCGCTCATCGAGCGCCTTTTGCACCTTCCAGCAGGGGTGGGCGTCGAGCTTGTAGAAGTCCCAGGGACAGCGGTGCAATCTGACGGTCATGGAGTCTCCATTCAAATCCCGAGCTGCTCGCGCACCAGCCGGCCGACTTCGCCGCCATCGGCGCGACCCTTGGTTTCGCGCATGACATAGCCGACGATCGGCCCCATCGCCTTTGCGTTGCCGTCGCGCACCTTGGCGGCAGCGTCGGCGTTGGCTTCCAGAGCGGCTTTCACGATGCCCGCGAGCTCTTCGTCGGAATCCATGGCCGCCAGGCCTTCGCGTTCGACGATCGCCGCTACATCTCCGCCCTCAGCGACGAGCGTGTCAAGCACTTGTCGGCCGGCGCTCGCATTGATCCGCCGCTCGGTGACGAGTGCGGCCAGCACGGCCAGCGCGTCAGGCGTGACCTTCGATTCCGCCGGATCCGAAGAAGCTCCGATGCGCGTGCGTAGCTCCGTGACCCAGTTGGCGAGGACAGCGGGGGAAACGCCGGCGGTCGCTTCCTGCGTCGTCGCCTCGAAGTAATCGCCGAACTGCGGCTCGTAGGCCAGCAGCCGGGCGGTGTCCCCACCCAGCGAGAAGTCGCGACCGTAGCGCTCCTCCCGCGCGGCGGGAAGCTCCGGAATCGCCGTGCGTGCTCGCTCGAGCATCGCTTCCGTCGGCGCCACCGGAACGAGGTCAGGTTCGGGGAAGTATCGGTAGTCGTGCGCTTCTTCCTTGGAGCGCAGAGACGACAGCCGGCCAGTGACCGGATCGAAGTGAAGCGTCTCCTGGACGACCGGCTCCCCCGCCTGGACCAGCGCGGTTTGACGCGCGATCTCCGCGTTGATGCCTTGCATCACGAAGCGGAACGAGTTCATGTTCTTGAGCTCGGTCTTGGTGCCAAGTTCGCTCGATCCACGCGGGCGCACGGAGACGTTGGCATCGCAGCGCAGCGAGCCCTCTTCCATATTGACGTCCGACACCCCGAGCTGACGCAGCGTCACGCGCAGCAAGTTCAGCCAGTCGCGAGCCTGTTCAGCCGAGCGCAGATCCGGCTCGGTGACCATCTCCGCCAGCGGCGTGCCGCCGCGGTTGTAGTCGACGACGCTGGAATCGGAGTCGTGGATCCGTCCGGAGGCCCCTTCGTGGACGAGCTTGGCGGCGTCTTCTTCGAGATGGATCCGGTGGATCCGCACGTCCCCCAGCCGGCCGTTGCTGCACAGCGGGATGTCGTACTGAGAGATCTGGTAGCCCTTGGCCAGGTCCGGATAGAAGTAGTTCTTGCGGTGGAAGATCGACTTCGGCGCGATCTCACAGTCAAAGGCCATCGCCATCATCAAACCGAAGTGGACGGCTTGTGCGTTGGTCACCGGCAACGTGCCGGGCAGGCCGAGGCAGATCGGGCAGGTGCGCGTGTTGGGTTCTTCGCCAAACGACAGCGCGCAGGAGCAGAACATCTTCGTTCGGGTCTTGAGCTGAACGTGGATTTCCAGGCCGATCACCGGCTCGAGCTCGACGTTCATGACGCTTCCCGAGCGGGCGAGGAATCAAAAGCCAGCGCTGTTTCGAGCGCGTACGCGGCGTTGAGCAACTTGTTCTCGCTGAACGCCGGACCGGCGATCTGAAAGCCGGTTGGAAGCTCGGTCGAAGAGCCTCCCGGGGCCTGTGCCGTGCCGTTGGGAATCGATAGAGCGGGAATACCAGCCAACGACATCGGAACCGTGCAGAAGTCGTTGAAATACATCGCCAGCGGGTCGTCTGACTTGGCGCCCAGCTCGAACGCGACGCCTGGGCTGGTCGGCGTCACCAAGAAGTCAAACGCAGAGAAAGCCGACTCGAAGTCTTCGGAGATCTTGGTCCGCACCTTCTGGGCGCGGCCGTAGTACGCGTCGTAGTAGCCCGACGACAGTGCGTAGGTGCCGAGCATGATGCGGCGCTTGACTTCGTCGCCGAAGCCGGCGGCGCGGGTGCCCGTGTACATGTCGAGCAGCCCTCCGCCGTCGTCGACCCGCATGCCGTAGCGGACGCCGTCGAAGCGGGCGAGATTGCTCGAGCACTCGGCCGGAGCGATCAGGTAGTAAGCCGACAGCCCGTGGGCCGCGTGGGGCAGATGCGTCGATTCGACCGTCGCTCCCAAGTCGCGGGCGATGTCGAGCGTGCGCTCGAAGGCGGCGAGTACCCCCGGCTCGATGCCCTCGCCGGAGAGCTCTTCCGGCACCCCCAGGCGCACGCCACGCAGATCAGTGGCCGTCGGAGGCTGGACAGGCTCGGGCAGGCCGAGGCAGGTGGAATCGTAAGGGTCCTTGCCGACCATTGCTTCAAGCAGCAGCGCCGCGTCGGTCACATCGCGCGTGAACGTGCCGGCTTGGTCAAGCGAAGACGCGAAAGCAATCATCCCGTAGCGGCTGATCGCGCCGTAAGTCGGCTTGAATCCCACGATGCCGCACAGCGCTGCCGGCTGGCGGATCGAACCCCCGGTGTCGGTGCCGGTGGCCCACGGGGCTAGACCGGCCGCGACCGCCGCGGCTGAGCCTCCGGAAGATCCCCCGGGCACGCGGGCACGGTCCCACGGGTTCAGCACGGGCCCGTAAGCGGAGTTCTCGTTGGAAGACCCCATCGCGAACTCGTCTTGATTGGTCTTGGCCAGCAGTGGCGCACCCGCGTCGTAGATGTTCTGAATCGCGGTCGCCGTGTAGGGCGGGCAGTAATTCTCGAGGATCCGTGAACCGGCTTGGCTCGGGATTCCTTCCGTGCAAAAAAGATCCTTGACCGCTACCGGGACCCCGGCCAGTGGAGCCGCGGGGTCAGCGGCGGGGGCGTCGGCGTCAGCCACCCAGGTATAGGCGTTCAAGTCGTCCGCTTGCGCCCGCTGTTGGTACGCGCTCCACAGCTCGGCGGGCTCCAGTTCGCCCGCGCGGATGCGGCCGATCGCTTCGGCCGCCGTGAGGCCGACCAGCTCCGTGGCAGTCATGACGTACCCGGGCTTGGTACGCGAAAGCCACCCGGAGCGGGATCCGGCGCGCTGGCCAGCACGACTCCTGGAGACAGCGACTGATGCGGCGAGTCCTCACGCAAGACGTTTTCCAACTCGACGACGTGCGAAGTCGGCACGACGCCTTCGAGTTCGCCGAGCTCGCCGATCTTCTCGATGTGGTCGAGCACATTGGAGAGCTCGAGCCCCATGCGCGTTACTTCTTCGTCGGTCAACTCCAGCCGGGCGAGGCGAGCGACATGCAGGACCTGATCGGAGCTGAGCACCGGCCGATTCTAGGCAGACGCGTCCGCGGAAGTCGCTGTGGCCGACAACGGCACCGGACGGACTTCGACGGAAACAGGAACATGCGTGTCGGGTCGCGTCTCGTCGCGGAGAGCACTCCACGCGCCGCCGGCCGTGGCCAACACCGCTCCAAGACCCACCCACGCGCCCGCCGAGGGCGGTGCGCCGCGCGCCCGCCGTGGCGCTTTGGCCAGGCGGAAGCCGACGCCGATGGCGCCGGTAACCGAAAGCAGCACCGTGACAACGCCGCCCGCCATCGGCAGCGACGGACTGCGACTGGTGGCGGTCAGGACGCCGTATCCCAGTGCGGACGCAGCCGAAGCAGCGAGCACGACGTCAAGCGCGCGGAAGACCTCCCACGCCGTCACGCCCTCGCGGCCGTCGTCGTACCAGCGCACGTACAAGTCACCGAGGAGCAACGCGCCGCCAACGGCCGCCGTGCGCTCTCCGCTGCGTAGTTGCTTCAAGCCCATCCGCGTTCTCTCCCTAGGCGTGCTGTGCTGTGGCCGCGTGTTGCATCCGCGCTGCGGCCAGCGTGTTGCCGAGCAGCATGGCGATGGTCATCGGCCCGACGCCCCCCGGGACGGGTGTGAGCAACCCGGCGCGCTCTTTGACGGAATCGAATTCCACGTCACCGACGAGGCCATCTTCGGTGCGGTTGATGCCGACGTCGATCACCGTGGCGCCGGGCTTGATCCAGCTTCCAGGCACCATCCTGGGCCGTCCCACGGCGGCGATGACCACGTCGGCCCGGCCGACGACTTCCGGTAGGTCGCGCGTGCGGGAATGACAGACGGTTACCGTGGCGTCTTGTTGTAGGAGCAGCGCGGCGAGCGGCCGACCGACGAGCTCCGAGCGGCCGATGACCACAGCTTCGGCACCACTCAGCTCGACGTCGTGGCGGCGCAACAACTCCATCACCCCGGCCGGCGTGCAAGGTCGCAGGCCGGCGGCGCCCTTGGCGAGGAGGCCGGCGGAAGCGGGCGTCAAGCCGTCGACGTCTTTGTCGGGACGGATGGAAGTCGTCAAAGCCGACCCGTCGATGTGCCGGGGAGTTGGCAGCTGCAAAAGGATGCCCGAGACGCGCTCGTCCGAGTTCAGTTCGAGCAGCAACTGCTCGACTTGCTCCTGCTCAGCGTCGGCCGGCAGACGGTGGTCGAAGCCCTCGATGCCGGCTTCCTGGCAAGCCTTCTGCTTGCCGCCGACGTACACCGCCGAAGCCGGGTCATCGCCCACCAGCACGGTCGCCAGGCCCGGACGCGGACCCCCGTCGGCCATCCAAGCCGATACCTGTTCGGCGACTTCCGCCCGCACTTGCTTGGCGATCGCCGCTCCGTCGATGAGTCGCGCTGACATGAGCGCGGGAACCTACAACACCCGGAAGCCGGAGCCGCGGCCCCGTGCCGGGCTACGCGAAGGGCTTGTCTTCGTCGGCGCGTTTGGCGATGCGCGTCGAGACGATCATGGCCAGACCGGCGATCGTTGGAACCGTCGCGAAAGCGAGGATCGTCGCGCCAGGTCCTGGACCCGGCCCGACGAAGAACATCACGAAGAACCCGATCAGGGCCCCGATGCCCCCGATCAGCAGGAGGCGCCAGCCGTTGGCGTTCATCAACTTGTCGCGGTCACGTTCCTCGGCGGTTGGTGCCATGGACTTCTACTTCCCCGCTGACCGACGGTCCTAACCGTGGTTTTCGGCCTTGGATTTCTGGGCGGAGCTTCAGGATGCAGCCGTGCGCGCGGAGACAGCGGCTTGCGCCCGGGCGGCGCGCGCGATAACGGTCGCTGAAACCGCGCACAGGCAGGCGAGAAAGACGAACACCAAGACGTCGCCTGCCCACTCCGAGATGCGCGCGCTGCCCGCCGCTCCGGCGCTTTGCCCGGCCGCCCAAGCAAGATTCGTCAGCGAAAACGCCATTCCCTGCGCAAGTCCGTGTCGTTCAGCACCTTCAGACAGCAGCGCCAGCGCCGGGGCCCACAGCAACCCGATCGCCGGCGCCGCCATGAGCAGGATGACGGCTAGTCCCGGCACCGACTGCGGTAGCGGCACAAGCGCAATCAGCACCGCGGACGCACTGACACCGATCAGCGCGGGAACGAACCGGCCATGTCGGTCTGACGCGCGTCCTGCCAGCGGGCTGACCGCGGCCTCCAACCCGGCGGCGAGCAGGAAGATCCCGGCGATCACCACGGTGCTGGCGCCAAGAGCGTCCAAGCGCAGCGGCCCGAGCACACCGAGCGTTCCGAACAACACCCCGGGGAGCGCTACGAGCCACATCCCCCAGATCACGCGCGTGTCGCGGGCGCACGCGCGCAGACCCGCAAATCCTGAGTTCTCCGGTACGACGGGCGGCATCCGCAACGCCCAGCCGACCATCACGAGAGCCGCCATGCCGATGAGGCTGAAGACAATCTGCGCGCTGAACAGCTCGGCCGCGGCGCCGACGAGGGGACCCACGAGCGCACCCGCGATGGCGGCACCGAGCGCGAAGCCGATCAGCTCCCCACGACGCTGCGCGGGCGCCGCCCTGATCAGCCACGCGAGCGCACCGGCCCACGATGCGGCTCCGCCTACACCCTGGACGAAACGGGCACCGTCAAGCACCGCGATGGTTTCCCCGAACGCGAAGACGACGCTTGAAACAGCGGTAATGCCCAGGCCGGCGAGCACAGTCGGACGCACCCCCACCCGGCTGGCGAACCAGCCTGCCGGCAGCGCTCCGAGGAACGTGCCGGCCGGGTAGCCGGCCGCAAGGACACCCGCTTCGGTCTTGGACAGGTCGAGCGCTCGGGCGTAGTCCGGCAGAAGCGGCGTGATCGCCGAGTAGAAGACCGTGTCGAAGAAGACGACCGTCGCTACGAACAGCAGGAGCCGGCGCATTGCGCCGATGCTAGGCGCCGCCGGCTTCAGCGCTTGCGGATGGGCGCGTAGTCGGCCATCAGCTTGCGCTCGGATCCATCCTGAGCGAAGCGCACGACAACCACACCCCCGGGCTGCACCCCCGTAACGACGCCCTCGCCGAACGCCGCGTGGACGACATCGTCACCGAGGTGGAAAACGGCCGACGCGGTCTCCGGAGCGGCCGCCGCCGTTCCCGCCGCCGCAGACGCCCACGTGGCCACGCGGCCCGCCCCGTACGGCCGACCCGCACCGACCGCATTTCGCTCCGGCTGATCGGTGAGCTCGCGCGGGATCTCGTCGAGAAAGCGTGAGCGCAAGCCGAAGGCCTGCTCCCCGAAGGTGTTGCGCCGACGCGCGTAGGTCAGCGTCAGCTCGCGCATCGCCCGCGTGATCCCGACGTAACAAAGCCGGCGCTCTTCCTCCACCGTTCCTTCGTCCATCGCGCGGGAATGCGGGAACACGCCGTCCTCGCAACCAATGATGAAGACGATCGGAAATTCGAGGCCCTTGGCGTTGTGCAGCGTCATCAGCGTCACGACGCCCTCGTCGTCACGGGCGCTGTCGGCGTCAGAGAGCAGGGACAGCTGCTGTAGAAACAAGCCAAGCGACGGCTCTTCGTCGGTGACCGCTTCGAACTCGCGTGCCACACGCACGAGCTCCTCGAGGTTCTCGAGCCGGCCCTGGGCCTCGATCGTCCGCTCGGCCTCGAGCGCTTCCACGTAACCGCTCTCGCGCAGCGTCTCCTCCAGGACGTCGCCGACCGGCGCGCCGGACTCCACGCGCTCGCGCAGCCGCTCCATCACGGACATGAATCGCCCGACCGCCTTGCGGGCGGCTGTGCCCAGCCCCGACACGGCGTCCGGTTCGGCTGCTGCGTCCCAGACGGGGACGCCCATCGCGTCGGCATGAGCAGTGACCCGCGATAGCGACGTCTGCCCGATGCCGCGCTTGGGCGAGTTGGCCACTCGCATGAACGCGCCCGCGTCCTGGGGATTCACGAGCAACGTCAGGTAGGCGATGGCGTCTTTGATTTCAGCGCGCTCGTAGAACTTGGTGCCGCCTATCACCTGATAGCCGATCTGGGCCCGGACGAGCATGTCTTCGAGCACCCGAGACTGCGCGTTGGTCCGGTAGAAGATCGCGATCTCCGAACGCGACACCCCTTCGTCGACGAGCCGCTCTATCTCTGCGGCGACGTACCGTGCCTCCGCGTGCTCATCGTCGAGCTCGCGCACCCGGACAGGGTCGCCTTCGCCGATCTCCGTCCACAGCGCCTTGGTCTTACGGCCGCGATTGTTGACCACGACGGCGTTGGCAGCCGACAGGATCGTCTGCGTCGAGCGGTAATTCTGCTCGAGCTTGACGACTTGGGCGTCGGGAAAGTCGTCTTCGAAATCGAGGATGTTGCGGATGTCGGCCCCACGAAACCCGTAGACGGACTGGTCGTCGTCCCCCACTACCGTCAAGTTGCGGTGCTCTCCGGCGAGGAGTTGCAACAGCCGGTACTGCGCGTGGTTGGTGTCCTGATACTCGTCGACGAGGACCCACCGGAACGTCCCGGCGTAACGGTCGCGGACTTCCTGGAAGAGCTCGAGGACGTTGACGGCCCGCACGAGCAGGTCGTCGAAGTCCATCGCGTTCATCCGATGCAGCTCGCGCTCGTAGTGCTCGTAGACGTCGGCCACCGTCTGCTCGAAGTACGAGCCGACCATCTGCCGATAGTCATCGGGAGAGCGCAGCTTGTTCTTGGCGTCAGAGATCTGGCCCTGCATCGCCCGGGGCGTGAAGCGTTTGGCGTCGATGTCGAGGTCGTCGAGGACCTTCTTGATCAGGCGCCGGGAGTCCGCCGCGTCGTAGATCGTGAAGCTACGCGTGTAGCCAAGCCGCGGCGCTTCGGCGCGCAGCAGCCGCGCGCAGGCAGAGTGAAAGGTCATCACCCACATGGCGCGAACCGCGCCGCCGACGAGCAGTTCGACGCGCTCGCGCATCTCCTGCGCGGCCTTGTTGGTGAAGGTAATGGCCAGGATCTCGTCGGCACGAGCCTGCCCCGTCCGCAGCAAGTAGGCGACGCGGTGGGTGAGCACGCGCGTCTTGCCCGAACCTGCCCCGGCCAGGATCAGCAGCGGGCCTTCACCGTGGGTGACCGCGTCACGTTGTTCGGGATTGAGGTGCTCGACGAGCGCAGCGATGGAAGCGTCATCAGCGCGCCGTGCGCCCGGCGGTCGCGGCCCGGCAGAGGGCGCGGCAGAGCTATATCGCGAGGAAGAAGTCACCGGCTGAGCCCACGGTACCGCGGGGTCCTGACAACCTACGGCGAGCATCTGCGCGAACTCGGGCGGCGCTCCGCGCAAGAAACCGAGATCCGAGCTTGCGGGTGCACGCGGTCGAGCTGATCGTTGGCGAAAGGCCCGACTTCATCGCCCGCCGTCGATCACCTGCTCTGGCACCGCGGCCAGGTCCGCGCCTACAAGAGCGTGCCGCGACACCGCGGCCGTTGCCGGGCGTACTGAGTCCTGAAGCTACTCGCCGCCGCCGAAGTCGCCTCCGCCGCCGAAGTCGCCACCGCCGTCGAACTCGCCGCCGTCGAAGTGCCCGCCGGCGCCGTAGGCATCATCGGCAAAGCCCGTCATCGAGTAGCCCAGCATGCTCCCCATCAGCCGGCCGAGAAGCAGCCCCCCGCCCATGCCACCGAAGAAGCCA